>NZ_JACJTV010000023.1 GCF_014698845.1 Coleofasciculus sp. FACHB-1120
CCGTATTTGATAATTTGAGCAGATTGGCACTTGGGGCAGTTCATTAAGTTGTCTGCAATGATTGAGGTTCTTGGTTGACCAGCCTACCATTACTATGCGGGACTACCTATTTTTGCTGGGTTTACAAATATCGCTGAAGGACTTGGGCAGTTGCTTGTCCAGTTTTTGTCCAGCTAAATTGACTGGCTCTAGCGAGACTAGCTTGACGAAGACGCGATCGCAACCCTGAATCCGTGGCTACTGCTTGCATGGCTTCGGCAATTTCCCCCACGTTGTAGGGATTGACTAAAAGGGCAGCGTCACCCGCGACTTCTGGCAGCGAGGAGAGATTGGAAGTAATTACAGGGGTGCCGCACGCCATTGCTTCTAAAACGGGCAGCCCAAAGCCCTCCCAGAGGCTAGGGAAGACGAGAGCGATCGCTTGATTAATTAGCGTCGGCAATTCCTCGTAAGGAACGTAATCTAAAAATTTTACTTGATTCTTTATACCTAGCTGTTCCGCTTGCGCCATCAACACAGGCGTATAACGTTTATCGCCAGATCCAGCTATCCATAGTTCATTGTCACAACAACTCGGTAAAGTAGCGAAAGCGTCAATCAAGCGAGCAATATTTTTGTAGGGATCGTGACGACCGATGTAGAGGAAATAATTGCGGGTAAGAATATCTAGGAAGCGAAAATGATTCGCGTCATAAGCCAAATGAATTGGCGTAATTCTGTCTTCTGGGATGCCGAAGAAGTCAATAATATCCTGAGCAGTGGCGCTAGAGTTACAGATAATATGCTCAGCTTGCGCTAAAACTTGGGGAATGTAGTAGCGGAAGTAGGGCGTTAGGGGAGAAAAACGTTTGGGAAACCGCAGCGGGATGAGGTCGTGAACCATTACCACCGAACGGCAATCCGTATATAACGGCGCTTCTGGAACTGGGGAAAATATTAAACTAGAATTCAATTTTTTGTAAATTTCGGGCAACCGCCGCTGCGTCCACAGCAGGCGGAAAAAATGTCCTTTTGACCCTTGTGCAGGGGTTAGATTAGGCGAAACTGGGTAGCAGCGATAGTTGGGAAAAGTTTGGGCTGTCAGCAAGGTCGGATTGAGAGACTGGAGATGCGGAAAAAGATTGACGGCATAGGTGCTGATGCCAGTAGGTTTGGAAAAAATGAAGGAAAGATTGACTAGCAGTGGAGACAACAAAGTTAGTATCTCTTTTTTAAATAGAGGAAGACGCCGTAAAGTTTACCCAATGCGACAGACGGTTTTACTACAAGTAGGATGAGCGCATAGAAAACAAGGCGGATAAACCGTAGCGATCGCATAGTTTATCCCATATTATATAAATCAAAATTTTGACTCAAGACAGGAGCCAGTAGTTGAGTTAATAGCAAACGCTTCCAACCTTCTCGTGGAGATAGCTTACCAAGAATTTTTGATTTTAGTTACAATAATAATTAGAAAATAAAAATACTGAAGTTGAAGCTATACCTATGTAAAATATTACTAATAGTATAGGGGCTCTTCTTAGATATTTTTCTAAGTATAATTTGCTGCATATTTATTTAAAAATCGGGTTATTTTTATTTATAGATAAATCCTTTACTTATATAAATTAGATAGTAATTCTTGAGCCGATTCTTGCCAAGAGAAAGGCTTATATTCCGTCTTAAGTCGATTTACTAACTGATTATAATATGCGTCTGAGCTAAGCAGATGTGTTAAGGCTTTATACAGTTCTTGTGGTTGATTAGGATCGAAGTAAATACAGAAGTCTCCCCCTACCTCCGGTAGAGAGCCACCAGTGCTTGCAATTACAGGTTTGTAGTGTTGTAATGCTTCTACAACTGGTAATCCAAATCCTTCATAGAAGGATGCTTGAACTAGGCAGTAGCAGTTTTCATATAGAAGTTGTAGCTGAGAATCAGTAATTGAACCGAATATGTGCATGAACCTTCCATACTTCTTATTTAATTCAATTAGCCTGTCTGTCTCTAGATCCCATCCCCGATTTCCTGCAAAGACTAAATGAACGTTTTCATTTGAGTCTCCTAATAAGTCAAAAGCTGCAACGATAGTTTTAATATTTTTATGAGGAACTAAGCTACCTACTACCAAAATATATTGCTCATTCAAAACAGACTTAAATTCTGTATCCTCACTACCGTTATCATCAGTAACTTGGAATTCTTGAGATTTAATAGAATCGCATCCTAGACGAAAACTTGTTACTACTTGATTAGGATTTGTATTCGGCAATATGCCTTTTTCCTTTGCCTCAAGGTAATCTTTAGCACTTTGTCTGGATATCCCTATAACTCTATCGACTAAGGAAGAATACTGAATAAAAAACTCAGAGAAAGCTTTACAAAAATCCTTCGAGCAAAATTCTGGAAATTTTAGCGGGATTAAATCGTAACATACTAACACAATAGTTACACCGTGATTTTTCAATCTTTTTAAAAAGTTGTAGTACGAATTAGGTAAATCCCAATTTGAATCAACAATTAAGTAAACATCTTCTGGTGAAAGCTTAACTCCTTCAAAGGCATCAGATTCTTTCAATGTAGTAATTGAAGGTTTATAAAACAAATATTTAAAAAACGACGCTTTTCTAATTTTATTATTAGCTTTGTAAACAAACAAGTTAAATTTATTAATTATTTTAGTAATAACTGGGTTACTAACTAGATTGCTTTTACTAGCCTGGGTTTCATTCTCCGGGTATAGAGAAGTGACTTTACTAATAAAGTTTCCATCAAATTTAACTGGAATTGCTTTTATATTAGCGTTAGTCAAACTGAGCTTGGTTAACTCTAATGTAAGCTGGCGAACTACTCGATGGATACCTGTATTCTTGTATGTATGATTAGCTGTATGGGTGCAGTCTATAAAAATTCTCATTTGAATACCAACTTATAAGTAAATAGAATTTTTAAATTTCGGACAAGTTTGTTTAATCTAAATTCTCTGAGATTTTCTGTTTTATTAATTTTTTTTCTTGAACCATGCATTTCTTAGTTTGAACCATGCATTTCTTAACTTCCAGAATTTGCTAGCTTCCATTCCTGCTATTTTACCTTCTAATTCAGCATTTTTTATTTCTATTGCTGTAATCTGGCTTTCCATCGCAGAAATTAAGACCCTCCGTTCCTCAGAAAGTTTTTGAATTACATGAATAAATTCTTGTAATTCTATAATCCCCTCTTGTAATTTTGATATTCTCTTTCTAACCCAATAATCGGTTTGAAATAATGGAATTTGATTTTGAATCTTAAACATTTCACTAAGCGTTGCTTTTATATCGCCAGATAACCCTCCTTGATAATAAGAGAAAATGGTTCTAGGATAGTAAAATACATTTATTTCTTTATGCTCTATAAGCCTAGCAAACCATTCATAATCTGCTGAAATCCTGTAATTTTCGTTAAACAAGCCTAATTTGGTAAACAAACATGCATTAAAAAAAATAGCCCCTTGAAGAAATAAAGCGCCGTATATCATTGCTTCAGGAATATCGTTTGGAAGTGGAGACTTCCAAACGCTTGTCTCTTTATGTAATAGAGGATTAGGTCGGAGATGTGTATCCCCATAAAGAAATTCACAGTTAGGATGTGCTGAGATAAAATCTACTACATCACTAACTACATGGGTATCATATAAATAATCATCTGAATTTAGAAAGTTTATAAAACAACCTGTGGCTAAATGGATTCCTTTATTCATAGCTTCATACAATCCATTATCAGGTTCGCTGATAATTTTTGTAATGCTGCTATCATAACGAGCAATGATTTCTTTAGTTTTATCTTTAGAATTGCCATCAATAACAATATATTCAATATCTTTATAAGTTTGATATATTACACTTTGAATAGTTTTTTCTATCGATTTTTCAGAGTTTTTGCAGACTGTAATAATCGAGATTTTCATAGTATTTCTATTGGATTCATAAGTTATCTAACTCCTAAATTACTTGGTAGCCATCAATTAAGAGTTGAATTTATAGTATGGATTTTGACGAAATAATATTAGAATTTATTCACCTTAATTACTAATCCTCCCCCTATGTAGTTAATTTTAACAGTATATTCTACTCGTCCTTTCAAATCTTCATTTAAAAACTTCTCTACTGCCAGTCTTACTTCGTCTCCTTCCACATCATCAACAAAAATAAATTCTGGTGTAGCTGTAAGAGCCAGCTTTAAATCTGCATACTGGTTTTCAAAATCATGAGCAGCATCAACTACTACAAAATCCGACAAGCTAGGCAGATGATCTAGGGTTCGCAAATTTACCTTGATTAGCTCATATTTATTAAATTCTCGCTCTTGAAATAACTGCTTGGCGACCTCCTGAGGCTGCCAAGGTAAGCCGTTATCGTGGCGTATGTTTTCCCCAAACATATCAAGTCCAATATACGATGCACCAGGAGTAGCGCTTATATAAGCATCAGCACTAGAACCAGCATGAGTTCCTATCTCTAAAATTTTTTTAGGGGATATTGTTTTGGAAACAGCAAAAAAGCAACGATATTTATGCTTAAAAGCTTCTTCTTGTTTTAAGTAATATTCTTGATCGTACTGCGTGAAAACACTATATTTGGAATTGGGCAGCCAATCACAAATAAAATAGTTTTCGTAGAATCTCCTTAGAAAAACTTCCGAGCTTGTAGGGTTTCTTATTAGGGCTAAATCTTTAATTTTCTTGCCTATCTTTTTAATGCTTGAGATCATGATTTAAACTCTGATAATTGGAATTGGGTTAAATAGAGTAGCTCAGCTTGCTAAAATCTTCGTTCTTTTTACAAATTAGGGTGTTCATCATTTTCCGAAAATTATTTTACTTTTTATTGTCTTAATCAAATTTAGCAAAAGATTCCTTGCTTGCTGGGTTCTTTTGCGGCAACGCCTAATACATCAGTTTTCTCAAATTGTACTACACGTTTCAGGTAATCTATCCAACGCTCACCCTGAGCTTTAAGCGTAAACTCTTGTTCTACTATCGCTCTTCCTGCCCTACCGAATTCTTGGCATTTAGCTGGACTTTTCATAAAAAAATCAATTTCATTAAGCAATGCTTGGGCGCTAATCTCATTTGCTAATCGTGCATTGACATCATGCCGTGCTATTTCAGGTATGCCCCCAATATTGAAGGCCACTACAGGTAAGGAGCAGGCTGCGGCTTCGCAGAAAGTTTGACCAAATGCTTCTTCCAAAGAAGTTCCCACAAAAATATCAGCAGCGCTGTAAACTAAGACCATTTTTCGGTAATCTCGCAATAGCCCCGTTCCCTGGACACCTTTAATTTGATGAGATTCAGCACCAAAAACGACAAAATGTGCTTTCTGTTGAAGTTGTGATACTATTTCACAAAAGATATGTCCACCTTTACGATAGTCACTCATATTGACTGCTCCACCCAAAATAACAAAGCAGTCTTGGGGAATCCCTAGTAACTGACGAGCTAATGACTTATCTATTTTTCTAAACAGCTGCTCATCCAATCCATAGTAAACACAATCAGCATAGTGAAGTCCTGTCAGAGCTTGTCGTGCCATCTTGAGAGTCCACTGGCTATTGGCTGCTAAAGGAACTCCCTGAGAACCGCAAAATATTTCTCGACGCAAAACCCATTCATCAAAAATTTTGTCTGGAGCAAGAGACGGGTACTGATCCCAGGTAGGGCAGCTGTCATTACAACCAATTTCGTAGCGATGGCACTCCCCAGGGTAGGCACATCGACCCGTTATTAAATAAAAGTCGTGCAAAAATGCAATTGCTACGCACCCAAGTGATTGTAGTGCGGGAAGTAGCTTAAGCGACCACCCAGCACCGTGAAGGTTACCTAAAATTATCACATCAGGATATCTAAGACTTGCTTCCAGTACAATACTATCGATAATAGATGACTGACTTACACCGTAATGGGAGTGTAGGTAAGGTAAACCACTCATGCCTAGCCAAGAACCAGTTGCTTTAGCTGGGATAAAAGGCACATTTTCTTCTTCAGCACCAGGTGTCCAGCAGAGAGCTGCAACATCATGACCCATTAGAAGAAACGATTGAATTTGACGTAAGAGAGCCAACCCCGCTCCATACTGAAAACCTAAATCATTAATGAATAGTATACGCAAACTCTGACCACTCGAAAGTTTATTTCTAATACTCTGTAGGCTCATCATCAGTTAAATATCCTGCTTTTTTAAAGAAAAATAATTAATCTTGATAAACAGCTCAGTTTGTTCATATTAATATTGGTTGAGGAAGCTCCCTGGTAATTCAATCAATTGACGAACAAACTGAGCTATCACTCCTATTAATATAGCCTTCTGTACAAGGTTCTTCAAGAAGTAATATTCCTCATATGGATAATGCCACACTAGAATCGAATATTTTTCTTACATTCAGTTACAATGATGTAAAATTGAGCGCCTAATTGCACCTTGATTAGCATTTAGGTAGGGTAAGCCAGCCATACCTAGTTAAGAACCAGTTGCTTTAGCTGAGAAAAAAGGCACATTTTCTTCTTCAGCGCCTTTGATCTTTTATCGGAGGTTTGTAGGCGTTTTAAATTTTAATTCAATTGTTTGTTTGAGATATTCTGGATAGCTAAGTTGTTGACGATTCTGTTCGACCTCTGTCGTGTCAATTGCGTAAAGAATATGATAATGATCAGATGG
This sequence comes from Coleofasciculus sp. FACHB-1120, assembly GCF_014698845.1. Lineage (NCBI taxonomy): Bacteria > Bacillati > Cyanobacteriota > Cyanophyceae > Coleofasciculales > Coleofasciculaceae > Coleofasciculus > Coleofasciculus sp. FACHB-1120. The sequence continues at coordinate 6,675 of NZ_JACJTV010000023.1, forward strand.
AGCTTTATAGCGTTTGACTTTGTAAGGAGGTATTCCTACCAAATTGAGAAAATCCATTATCAGCCCATCTGTCATCTGAAAGCTGTGATAAATCAGGTTACCACTTTGGCTTTTCCAACCCGAGTGGAGATCCAAACGATGCTCGTTGATGTCTACAGCACCTGTATCAAAAATGACCATTTCTTTGGCTAAGTTAATAACTCGGAGCAATCCGAAAAAGGGAAACAAAAAATGGTTATGTACTTCTGATAAAAAAACAATATCGTGCTGGGGAACAGTCAAGTCTAGTAAAGCATCCGTATTAACGAATGAAACGTTTTTATGTCCCAGTATATCGGCTGACCATACGGCACTTTCATACTGACGCTGAATAATTTCTACTCCGGTTACGTGAGATGCACCCAGCTCAGCAAATCGAAAACTAAAAAATCCATTTGAGCTACCTAGTTCTAGTACCGATTTTCCGACAACATTGGGCAATATATCTTTGATGTAGAACCACTTAGGCCAAGGACGCAAAATAGAAGCTTCCTGACCAGTGAGTCTTTTTCCTAGAGTATTAACACCCCCTTCATCTATGAAAGCCCAATTATGATTAGAAGTAGACGTTATTTTGTGATGTGGATAATCGATTCTTTGAAACCAATGAGGACAAAAAGATTGAATGCGCGTTGCTATTTCTCCTTTTAGAGACTCCTTGGTTTGAGGAGAATCATCTTTTTCCAGGATTTTCCTAAGGGTTACTACAGCCTCTTCTAATTTCTCTTCGGAGAATAGAGGTATTACTGGACTATCTTCAAAAGGTTCCCTTTGGTTACTTGTATTAACTGCTCCAGTACGATGGATGTAATTCCCAAGGTCTAACTCTTCTCTAGTCATATTTTTTTACTTTTGCAAGATTTTGTTTAAATTTAGCATTGAATTCTTTTAGCTCATCTATAAAAGGTAGATTATCACCATATGTTTTCTGCTGCTCGTGGCGTCTAAAAAGTGATAGGGAATCTGGAATGTGAACTATATTAGCTCCATGATAGGCCATTCGCACCCAAAGTTCATAGTCCATGCTGTAAAACAGGCTTTCATCAACTTGGGCCCCGGAGCGTTCCCAAATTTCTCGTGTAAAAAAAACTTCTGGTTGATAGAAAAAGTCTGCTTTTTGCCAAGAACCATCAATGTCTAGTAGTCGCTCAAGAGGCAGAGAAACTACCTTGCCAACTGGCATAACGTTATGATGCGTTTTGAAGGGTCTTTGGTTATTTCCTAGAGTAAGCAGACAGCCTCCAGCTACTAGGTCTGTAGTATAGGTGTCAAAAGCCATAGCTACTCGGAAAAGCGTCCCCGGTAAATATCGATCATCACTATTAAGCCATGCCAAGATATTACCAGTGGCATGACTAAAACCTTTATTAAGAGCATGAGATTGCCCTCGATCGGGTTCGCTTACACAATAAGCTAGTTCACAACGGTATCGCTCTAGAATAGTCGGAGTGTTATCGCTAGATCCACCATCAATCACTATGTATTCAAGGTTGGGATATCCTTGCAAAAGTACAGAGCGCAAGGTTTCTTCCAGATAAGCTCCTTGATTGAGGCTGACTGTAACAACGGATATTTTGGGCCAAGGTTTTCCAGACGGCAAGGTTGAAGGAACTTGAGGGACAGAGTAATTCCACGGCCACTGTAACAGTGGATCATCTGTTGATTTTTGCCAAAATGCATCTAACCAAGTTTGAGGCGGAGTTTTATAAAATAGTAAATCTTTAAGTATCCTCTCTGGAGAATCCCATCCCTGTTTAAGTAAGCGCTCGTTTGAAGTAACACCAAAAAACATAACTTTATTTTTGGGCGACAAACGGCCTTTCAGCAGCAGGAGAGTTTCTTCTGGAATCTTTGTATTTAGCAACAAGCAGTCATAATCACCAAAATTTATTCTGTCTGTTGCAATCATCCACTCACTTAGTTCTATAGGAAGGGTTTCAAAACCATAGGCGAGAAAATTGTTTTGATAACTTTTAGAATTTATACACGTTACCTTCGTATTGGTTTTTGAAAGTAGATTTAGAAAATGTAAATTATCTTTTGATGGATTGATACAAAGAACTTTATTAATTTCCGCTAAGCAGCTAGATAAAAACTCAGATGTCTCTAAATTAACATCTTCTCCAAGACTCCTGGCATTTATAAAAGCTTCAATACTGGGTGAGTCAATCTCAATGTTAGCATTCACTATCTCTTGTCCCTCTTGTCCGGAAGTTTGAACTTCGGAAGAGGGAGGAATACTGATTGAAGCGTTGGAACGAAAAATTGTAGATGGCTTCCAGCGATCGCGGAATAACAGGTTATAAACAGGAACAAATAAGTTATAATTTCGGTAAATAAAATTATATAGACCAGTTTTATTCAAGAATGTTTTAATCAGTTTCCTAATAGCTGCTTTATTAGTTGTTAGAAAAGCAAGTTCTTCTAGTAAGTGGTTGTTAGAAGCTTGCAATCCATGAACTGTATTATGTAAGTGGTTGTTAGAAGCTTGTAGCTGCTCAATTGTATATTTTAAGTAGTTGTTCGACTGATATAGTTCATCGATTAGGCGCGAACGCACCACATTAAGTGAGTGCAGCTGTTCTTTTAGGTGACTAACTAAGTGCTTTTGCTCGGCTAAGGATACTTCTAAAGTAGAGTTTTTATCCTGTAACTCTTGTACAGTAGACTTTTCCTGTGCTAAAGCTACGTCTAAACGTTGTAGCTCCTGACCACGGTACTCTATATCTACTTGAGATTGGTGCCACTGAGATTGAAAATTCCCTAAATCTGTCTGAGTCTGTTCCAGTTGTGATTGAGTCTGTTCCAGTTGTGATTGAGTCTGTTCCAGTTGTGATTGAGTCTGTTCCAGTTGTGATTGAGTCTGCTGCCATTGTTCCTCAATCTGGTGCCGTAAATCAGTTGCTTGGCTAAGCGATTTGTCACGGAACTCAATGATTTTCCAAAGAGCATCGACTTTTTGTTCAACTTCCATATTTTCATAACCTAATAACTTATCTGCTTGCTGGCAGTTTGCATCTAAACTAGCTGCAAGATAGGCTTCACACTCATGGTTGCTTTTCATGACAGTTATCTTCTCCAGTTTATTTCCTCTACTAGAAGTGAGAAGAGTGTTATCTCCCGTGCAATACTCAAATTTACTAAATTCGGTAGTAAAAGAATCATTATAGTTAATACCAAGAGTATCACATATTTGTTTCAGCTCTTTTTCCGGTTCTTGGCAAAAAATTTCGTAGTGAAAGACTGGATACATCGATACTGCTTGTGCATAAGCTAAGTAATAAGTCCCAAATTCTTGAACGGATAAGTTTCGGAACTGTTCAAAGGTGCGTGTTATAGATTCATAAACATCAGCAGAACGACGTGTTAACACTATAGGACGATAGCTAAAACCATAATGTGAGAGATACAGTTCTTGCTCTAAAAATACGCTAGGAACGTATATGTCATTGCTGGCCTTAGCCAAAAAGTTCAAAGTTACCCAATCTCGAATAATTAAATGGCTGCCCTGCTGTTGCACAGATGTTGCTAGCCACTGTATTTTTTCTGCATAGCTTTTCTTAGCAAACCCAGGAAAATCTGTAGGTGACAGCAACTTGAACCAGTCTCGTGCCTGAACTTCAATGGGGACAACTGAGGCATGAGGATTCACTTCTGAGAGAACAATGTTACCTGGTATACAGCCCAAACAACGGTTGATTAAGGTGCCGCCAGAGCGAGCAAAAGCATATATTATGGGGAAAGTTGTAGTTGTTAGCATGAGTTTTGAAAAAATTAATAATTAGATTATGCAAGCCTGTAATTTGTTGTGTTTTTCTCATAGCTCGCTCAGATACTAAAAACCGAAGAAAGGAAAATCCTTTATTTTTGCTACCGTTTATACATCCATTTGGGCAAAATTATTTTAAGAATAAATTTGTAATCAAATTTATTTGGTTTGTATTGTAGAAATTGAAAATAGCATTTTAAAGCCTGCTTTCTACTTCTTCTTTTACCTTGAATGTCTTCTATAGCTTCCTCGGCTGCACGTTTAGCGATGTCAGCTATCCACTCTTCTAATTTTTGTTGAACCTCTCTTCTTTTTTTAACATTAATATCCTTCAAAAGAGGTTTATTTTTGCGATAAACATATTGTACAGATGCTAAATGCTGGGCTGCATCTGAACTAGAAAGCCCCTTATTATGAATGCGTGACTCGCTTAATAGCTCGTTGGAGTAAATTGTTCGATATTGTTTTGATAAACGAATGCGTATATCAAAATCTTCATATAATTTTAGCTTTGGATCGTGAAATCCGATTTTCTTCAAGGCTGCGTATGGTATTAATTCCATACGAAAAAGATTGCGTTTTGGGAATTCCCTAGCAAAAGTCTGGCAAAAAACCTCACCGTGGGGAGGCACCTCTCCTTCCGCCCAAACCCCAAAATGAATGCCATCTACTGTCATATAGTAGTTGTTTGAAAAAGCGATTTGTGCATTTGGATTTTGTTGAAGCAACTTCGCTTCTTTTTCAAGTTTAGTAGGGAGATATCTGTCGTCACCATCGACGTAAGTAACATAGTCTCCCGTTACTGCTTGTAGGGCATCTATCCGAGTCTGCGCTATGCCTTGATTGCAAGTATGATAAATTGGTGTTATTAGCTCAGGATAACGAGAAGCGTAAGCAGCAATCACTTCTTGAGAACCATCACTAGAGCAATCATCAACAATAATAACCTGACTTGGAGGCAAAGTTTGAGCCAAAACACTTTCAATTGCCTCAATTAAATACTTCTTTTGATTATAGGATGTAATATAAACTGATATTTTTAAAGAGTTTTCCTTCAAACTAGGAAAGCTATGTACCCCACTACTATCGAAATACTCTATCCCTTTCCACTCTTCTTTAGTTGTTCGCCAAGTTGGATAAAAGCGATCCATTAAGCTTCCACACCAATAATCAAACGTTGCTCGTTCTTGCCCAGTCCATATAGTCCAGTGATAAGGCTCACGTTTAGCTACATTATGACGTTTAGCTTGTGGAATAACAGGAGTTTTTAAACCCATCCAGTCGATGATTTCGGGCAACTTTAAGTTAATTTCTTCTAAATGTAATATTCTAAAACGCTCAGCAGCGTGTTCATTTAGGTCAGCTTCAATAATCCGATTAACATAGCTCCAATACCAACAGCAACGTCCAAAACGATCCAGTTTGCTCCATTCATCAGGACTCATATCGCCACAGCGATCACCTTCAATTCGACCGTCTATCCAAGCTTGCTCAATTAGTGAGCATTCCTCATAATGGTCGTGATTTTCTGAGTGACCAGTATACCATTGCTTTTGATATGTTGATGCCACTACATCTAATCCATTACGAATTAACCATATATATTGGGCTTCAGGAAATGCTTCTACTAAAACTGGAATAATTAGAGATAAGGTTTGATTCGATTCACAATATATAGAGTTATTAATTGTAGAATTACGAGTCTCCAATAAAATCTTTTTTATTTCTTCGGCCTTGATAACTCCATAACGATAGGCAGATGATTCTCCAATTAACTCTGGAGGTGGTTCATGTAGACATACGCATCCATTAACTATAGACAGAGTTTCAGCAATTGTTGTTGTTCCAGATCTACCTGTACTCACTATAAAAAACATAAGTGCCTCAGTTTATTATTTGAATTAATTTTAAATTGTAATTTGTGCATTTTATCATTATTAATGATTCAATGTTTATTCAAGAAAAGCCTTTATAAAATAAATATTATTAATTTTATTTACTTATTTAATTATTTTTCATAAATTTCCTTTTTTTTGCTAACCAGCTTTGTTAAGTAATTAAAGGTTTGTAATAATTAATCTCACGTTAATAATTTCCTCCAAAAATTTTAAGTTTGGCGTTGATATAGATAATATCCCCTTAGTTTTAAGAATTTTAAAACTTCTTTAGTTGTAAAAATTATATTAACTCTCAAATGCTCAAAAACTTCATTAAATAAAATTGCATCAAAAAAATATCTGGGGAAGGGAGACTTTCTAAGTCTACATCACATTTTTTTATATTTAAATTAAGTTTAGTTATTGCATTTTGAAAGCGATTAGGTAGAATATCTACTCCATAAATGTTGTATTGAAATTTGTTTAATGCGTCAGTTAGTATTAGTGGTATTGATTCGCCCGTGTGCATAAATTTGAAACCAATTGCCAAAATATGCTCATCAGGCTCTATCAGTTTTAACGCTTCATCAATTGCCGTTAAACTTGTTATCAATGGAGCCTCACTTTCTACTTGAATAAGTCTGTTTGTTAGTTGTTTGTCATTCCGCATAGGCACCTGTATTTTTATAAGGTTTAAGCTTTAACTTTAGTGAAAGCAAGTTTTGGTATCATATCAAGCATTTCGTAGCCATTAACAAAAGCTTTTTTATTCTAAGTTTATGATTTGATTTCATCCACAGCTAGTTCCAGAATCTTTATTTTTAAATCAACAATCCCTAAAAATTTTTTCCTGCTAGATGGTAAAACTTCAAAAGTTAAGATTTTTGACTGTTTGTCTATTGGGAAAAAGTGATTATCTGATTGACGCTCTTCTAAAACTGCTGTTAAAAAGTAATTTCCTTCTGCTAATGATACTTTAAATGAAAATATTACAGTTTGCCTAATTATTTTTTCTGATTGATTGGTTTTTGAAAGTCTTAAATATTGACCTCCAATAGGAAGCATTTTGCGATCTTGAACAAATAAGCTAAAGGAAGGATGATTAAGAGAACTTAAAAATTCTATTTGGAATTTAACTTTTATTTCATCTCCCAGTGCAAAAGCGCCATGTAAACAGTCTATATCTATAAACTCTGCTTGTATGATTCTTCCTTCATCTGTACCAAATGCAATCCCTCTATCACCAGCTAACGAATGTTTTTTCTTTACAGGTGAGCTTCCTGAGAGCAATTTTCTTTGCTCATCGCGCATATCTAAAAAATATAATTCTGCCAGATCATCAGGGGAGCCAAACCCTCTCTCTTTCCCATTGACAAGATAAAGCACATCTTCACAAAGCAGCTTAACAGCTCCAATATCGTGAGAAACAAATAGAATTGTAACTCCAGATTGAGTTAAATGCTCTAATCTTTCAAAGCATTTAAACTGAAAAGCAGCATCGCCCACAGCTAACGCTTCATCAATAATTAAAATATCAGGTTCTATATTGACAGACACAGCAAAAGCCAGCCTTACTACCATACCGCTGGAATAAGTTTGAACTGGCTGATCGATAAAGTCACCAATGTCAGCAAAAGCAGCGATTTCATCAAATCGCTGCTCCATTTCCTGGCGGCTCAGCCCCAGAATAGCCCCATTGAGGAATACATTCTCACGACCAGTAAACTCAGGATTAAAGCCACTGCCCAATTCTAGCAATGCGCCAATCCTACCATTTACCTCAATGCTACCTGAGGTTGGAGTCAGGGTGCCTGCAATAATTTGCAATAAGGTACTCTTCCCAGAGCCATTGCGACCAATAATTCCAACAGTTTGACCCTTGAAAACCTCTAAGTTAATGTCTCGCAAAGCCCAAAATTCTTGAGCATAAGTGCGTCCTGGTAATAAAATTTCCTTCAATCGATCTACAGGATGTGGATACCGCTTAAAACACTTTGAAACATTCTTCAAAGAAATAGCAATTTCACTCATGACACAACTGACGCAAACACCACAACTCTTACATTCAACTATAACTAGAGTACATCAGCAAATGCCGGACGTAATTTTCTATACACCCATAAGCCTCCAGAAAACATCACAACAGAAACTACTGTAACGACCATCCATTCTCGCCAGTGCTGCACCTCTCCTACCAGCACCAAATCTCTATATACTTCTGCGATTGCTGCCATAGGATTCAACCAAAACACCCAGCCTCGCCATTGTTCTGGAATTGCTGACGCTGGATAGATAAGGGGTGTCATGTAAAACCAAAGATTCAAGATAACTGTTAGTGTCTGAGGAATATCCCGCAAAAATACTGTCAGACCTGCTGCTAAATAGCCTAACCCTGCCGTCAACAATAACTGCGGTAGCCAAACTAAAGGCAACAGCGCCAATGTAGTGTGTAGAGTTCCAGCCGATACCGCTACCAACACAATCAATGCCATCAAGCCAAGCGAAATTTCAATAAACGTCGATAAAATCGGCACCAGCGGTAATAAAGCTAGCGGAAACACTACCTTCTTGACCAAGTTTGGTTGCCCTATCACTGACCTCGCTGCCTGGGTAAGTCCACTGTTAAACGCAATCCAGGGAAGCAAGCCCGCAAATAGCCATAAACCATAGGTAATATTATTCGTTGGCAAACCTTTCAGACTCAGCTTTACCTGCAAAACAATTGAGAAAACATAGGTGTAAATCAGCAACTGCGACAGCTGATTGACCAAAGGCCACAAATTGCCCAATACCGAACCCTTATATCGTGCTTCCAAATCCCGCCGCACCAGGGTTCTCAATAAATCTAACTTTGCCCACCACAGGTCATTAACCGGCAGCCAATGCCTCACCCTGCCAGCCTTGCGAACAACTGCTTTCATCGACTTCAACAAATCCCACTACACTCCCACAACCAAAACACGAAGCCACTTTTTTCTATGAAGCTGAGTCAAACCTTAGAGTTCCCATTGTCGCTTATTGGCATTTGTTTGGTTTTGTCACAAGTCTAGTCTATTAAGTTAAAGATGATATAGGAAATTTACTGCAATACAAGCAGAAGTTTTACGAGTGACAGTTTATGCCAAGAGTCCAAGAGTCAAGCGTAACAGTCTCAATGTCATCTTGGTGCTAGAGAGCCAAAGTGTCAGAGCAAAAAAATAAGTGTAAAAACCTTCCCTGAGTATTGACCAGAGGAAATCTGAACCCGGAAGAAAGCGATGTCCTAAGAGGACGACCTTCGGTTCGCCACCACTTAAGCAAACCAATCTTCGAGGTTTTGCCCTAAACTGTGGAATGATTTGGAATGGTTCATTGCATCGGAGCAGTAATGGAGATCGGTCAAAAAGTTAAAGTATACCGCCTCAGAGACAGGGTTTCTCCCGCTGTTGCTAATAAACTGGGGAAAGTCGGCAGCATCAAAGGCTACAAAATGACGGATGGTAGTGGCGTTGGCGTCGTCGTGCAATTTGACGACAACTCGACCACTTGGTTTTTTGAAGATGAACTGAAACCCGCACAATAAGAACAGATGGCCCTGATTTTAACGTTTTTGGGCAAAGGCGGCACGGGTCGCACCACAGTCGCGATCGCAGCCGCCAAACAACTGGCAAGCAAGGGAGCGCGAGTGCTACTTGCCGGACAAGATCCCGGTCCCACTCTCGGATTGCTTCTGGGGGCGTCCCCTAGCCCTGATCCCCAGGAACTAGAGCAAAATTTACAGGTAGTACAGTTCCAGTCTGCCGTGCTACTCGAACGCAGCTGGGAAGAAGTCAAAAAACTGGAGGCACAGTATCTCCGGACGCCTCTGCTGAAAAATGTCTACGGTCAGGAGTTGGGCGTTCTGCCAGGGATGGACAGCGCCTTGGCTCTCAACGCCATCCGCGAGTACGAAGCCAGTGGCAAATACGACGTAATTATCTACGACGGCAGCGGCGACCAGACCACCCTGCGGATGCTGGGGATGCCAGAGATCCTCAGCTGGTATATTCGCCGCTTCCGGAAAGTGGTGGAAGATTCCGACCTGTGGAGAACCGTTTCGCCGTTCATTCAACCCATTAGCAGCGCTGTTCTCAACGTGTCATGGAGTGGGGATAACTTTGCCCAACAGCCCACCAATGAGGTGAACAATCTGCTGGAGCGAGGGAGAGCAGCAGTCGCTGACCCTAACCGCGTTGCCGCCTATTTGGTGACGACGAGTGCGCCAACTGCTGTTTCTACTGCCCAGTATTTTTGGGGCAGTGCCCAACAAGTCGGGCTGACCGTAGGAGGCGTCTTGCTCAACCAAGAGTCGGTCACAGAAGCCATTTCGGAAAACTTTACCCCGCTTGCGGTCAGCTCCCTTCCCAGCTCGCCACCAGGTGACTGGCAACCGCTGATAGACGCCCTCCCGGATTTGCGCCAAGTTTCGGGGCTACCCAAACCGATCGAGATTGACATTCCAGGTCGTCAAGTACGTCTATTCTTGCCTGGTTTTGATAAAAAGCAGGTAAAACTCACCCAATACGGGCCTGAAGTTACTATCGAAGCCGGAGATCAGCGGCGCAATATCTCCTTACCCCCCCAGTTAAGCGGTCAACCCGTCAAAGGCGCTAAATTTCAAAATAGTTACTTGGCGATTTCGTTCTAATTGGTCATTGAGAATTGGTAATGGGTAATAGGTCTTGATAATGACCATTACCCGTTACCCATTACCTATTACCTATTACCCATTAGCAAATGACAACCGACAAACAAGAAAAAATCAATAACAACCCATCTGAGCGCAGTGCGAAAACTCGGCAACTGCTAGGCATGAAAGGTGCCGCTCCTGGCGAGACTTCTATCTGGAAAATCCGCTTGCAGCTGATGAAGCCGATTACCTGGATTCCTTTGATTTGGGGTGTTGTCTGCGGTGCGGCTTCTTCCGGTGAATACACTTGGACTCTGGAAAATGTCCTGAAAGCGGCTACTTGTATGCTGCTATCGGGACCTATTTTGGTTGGGTATACCCAAACTTTAAATGATTTTTACGATCGCGATATCGACGCGATTAACGAACCCTACCGTCCGATTCCCTCTGGTGCCATTTCTGTTCCCCAAGTGGTGACGCAAATTTTGCTGCTGTTATTTGCGGGGTTAGGGCTTTCCTACGTTTTAGATAGATGGGCAGGGCATGATTTTCCTACCATCACCTGCATTGCTTTGGGCGGTACGTTCCTCGCCTATATTTACTCTGCGCCACCGCTGAAGCTGAAGAAAAATGGCTGGTTGGGTAATTACGCACTAGGTGCCAGTTACATCGCTCTGCCCTGGTGGACGGGTCACGCGCTGTTTGGGGAGTTAAACCCTACGATTATGCTTCTGACGCTGTTCTACAGTTTGGCGGGGTTGGGAATTGCCGTAGTGAATGACTTCAAGAGTGTTGAAGGCGATCGCCAACTCGGTCTACAATCGCTTCCGGTGATGTTTGGCGTTGGAACGGCTGCATGGATATGCGTACTCATGATCGATATCTTTCAAGCTGGAATTGCCGCGTATTTAATTAGCATCCACCAAAACCTTTATGCGGCAATCTTGATATTACTCATCATCCCTCAAATCACTTTTCAGGATATGTATTTTCTGCGCGATCCCCTGAAAAATGATGTGAAATATCAAGCGAGCGCTCAACCATTCCTAGTTCTAGGAATGCTGGTTGCTGGTTTGGCTTTAGGTCATGCTGTTTATTAGTAAGTTTGCTTGAACAATTCCCTGGCTGGAATTGCCTGGGCTGTGAAGGTTTCCGAGTAATGGCTACTTTTCCTAAATCAATGAGAAATAGGTCAGGTGCCAAGCCAAGTCTAAGTGATCGCCGAAAAAAGGGGGGATTAACAATTCAGGGCGATGAGTTGTGGTCTCTTGTAGACAACCAGGACAACAAGCATTCTTGTCTAGTTAGCCCTGGATGTAGATACTTGTGAAAAGGCTTATTGCTTTGATGAACTTCTTCCCTATCCCTATTCAAGGATCTGGCTGTGGGAGAAATTTACAATTTCCCTCGACTTGGAGTGACAAAAGAGCAATATGCCATTCAGCTACTGAGTTGTTTTTGCTTCCCAGAATTCAAATTTGTAGCCTTTAAAAGCTAGATCAAACTTGTAACCCTGTCTTCTCTCAAGTTCTTCTCGCAAAGTTTCAGAAGCATCGAATAAAAACACCTCACTGAAACCATCAGCAGCTAGAAATGTTTTTGGTTGGCTCACCAACTGTAGCTGTACTTTTGGACTGAGCAGATGGCTGAGAGACAATACACTTCCCGGAATCTTAGTATCGCTAATCACAAGTGGATAGGAAGCTTGGTTAACGATGCGAGCCACTTGAGGATTATAAGTGTCCATAAACTTGTTCCACCATACTTCTGCGGGGAAACTGATCGCACAAGATAAGACTCCGCATGAAAGCACAGTAACCATCAAAAGCTGCCACAGTTTTTGTTGCTGGATGGAATTAAAACTCCAAGTAATTTTACTCGTTAGAAGAAAAGCAACCGCTATCTGTATTCCTAAATAACAGGGAATTAGATATCGTGGTGCTGTAGATAAAAATCCCCCAGTCAGTAAATCTCGTAGCATTAGGGGAATAACCGCCATCCCAGTAAAAGTCAAAATAAATAACCAAACTTTCACAGGAGTATGGCGACAGAGGAAATAAATCGAGTAACCAACCAAGATTAAAGTTAGAGGGATGGAGAAAGGGTCATCATAACCAATTGGATCGAACCAGTTACCACTAGGATCTACATCTAAGAAAATATTGCTGAGATTACGAGTCCACCATTTAACTAAAGTAAATAAGTTGGGTGGCTTTGGAGCTGATGCAACTCTATCAATGATGCGATCGCTACTGAAAACAACCAAAATCCAGGGTACAAAGGTTAAACTAGCCCCTATTGCTGCAAGCAAATAAGCAATAAAAGCTTTATTTTCTCGATGGATTTTAGTTAAAGTGACATAAATGCCATGACCAATTAAAGTCAGCCCAAAAAACAAGTTTGAATAGAGTCCCAACGCCGCTGTTACGGCATAAATTATCCAACTTAGCTTAGTCTTAACCCGGATAGCTCGCAGCAGTGCTGCACTCGATAGCAAGACTGCCACCGTCCACAAACTATACTGCCGCGCTTCCTGCGCGTACAGTACGTGCAAGGGAGAAATAGCGATGATAGCGATCGCTATCCATCCCGTCAGCGACGACTCAAATAATTCTCGGCACAGCCAATAAATGCAAGGGAATGCTAGCAAACTAATTAGGGCACCCAAACTCCTTACCACTGCTACTGAACTGCCAAAGCACTGCACCCAAAATCGCGCCATCACGTAATATAACGGCGGATGCTCTGGGTATTGTGCCAGCACCTGCATGGTATCAATTAAGTCTTTTTCTGAATTGGGGCGCTGATACTTTTGCAAGTCTTCGACACTGATGAGGCGGCCATCAAAAAGTTTTTGTTGTACTTCTGGTTTGGAATAACCAGAAATCCGCATTGAGGTAAAAGCTTCATCGTGTTGATAGACTTTCCGATCTAAATTTGTGAATCGAAAAAATATGCCTAAAACCAGTACGATGATGACTAAAAATCGTAGCCAAGTTGGAGGAAGTTCCCAGGAGCGGGAACTTCGGCTATTTAGTTTAGTATTACTGCTAACCTGACTCCCAGTATTTAGCATATCGCTTTTCCTATATCCTCTTTCAATCCACCAATATCAAGTGCTTAAACTTAGCCTTAAAAGGCTGCATATTCTTTTGATTAGCCTCTGCACGCTTTTCAGAACCACGAGCCATCTAATTTTGTAGATAAAAATTTAAGGTTCCCGTAAAAACACGTAACTTGTGGAAATTGGTTTTTTCTCGTTTTGTAGATATGAGCTAAAAAAGATTAAGTAAAAATACGTAGCTCTTTAGGATTACTTCCGCTATATCCTAAGCAATCCCTAGGGGAAATACTGACCTTCAAGAGAGTCTTTACGAAATCTTTACAGAAAATTCATCATTTCCTGGCAAATAACAAAGATTTGATAAAATGTTCTCTAAGCTACAGACAGGTTAATAATTTGGTCGTTTGATCAAAAATCAATCTTTGATTGAATCTCAGCAATATTACGGGTTCGCGCTGAAAAAATGGAAGTTTAATAGTTTTAACTGAAGAGACTGGTAGTTTTACGGATAGACCAACCTTACAGCAACAGATGCGCCGCTTCGCGTCTACAGAAAGCCTTTAGATTAGCGAATATATTGGGCGTTGCACGTGAAGCGATCGCTTCGCCCTTATCTTCTTCCCACCTCGCTATCAACGCCAGCTAATTTTCATCAAGGATAGCGATCGCTTCGGTGCGATTAATTGATATCAAAACTGAAAATCATGAGTTTTAAACTGGAGAAAACAGGTTTTGTCTGTATAGCTGCGGTTTCAACCGCCAAGTCAATCTTAAGTTGACACTTGATGGGTTCCAGCATTAGACCGAATCGCCGCTGTTTTTCAAAATAGCGCATTGGCAATCCGATTCTGGATGGCACGAATGAATCGGAATTTTAATCATGAACTCCGTCCCCTGCCCAGGTGCTGAAATACACGTCATCTGACCACCATGTTTTTTGACTACAATCTGGTGGCTAATCGACAATCCCAAACCTGTACCTCTACCCTCTGGTTTCGTCGTAAAGAAGGGATCGAATAGGCGATCGCGTACTTCCTCTGGCATACCGGGGCCAGTATCCCCAATCCAAATCGTCACAAACTCATTGTCAGTTACTTCGGTGCGAATCCGAACCGTGCTACGGCAAAAGAAAATCTCCTCAGGCGATCGCTCTTCGTCATACTCCTCCAAAGCATCCATTGCATTCACCAGCAGATTCATAAACACCTGGTTGAGTTGCCCCGCAAAACACTCTACCGGCGGCAGATTGCCATATTCTTTGACCAGTTGAATCCCTGGATGTCTGGCGCTAGCTTTGAACCGACTGTGCAAAATCAGTAGCGTGCTATCTAACCCAGCATGAATATCCACTGGCTTCATTTGGGTTTCATCCACGCGGGAAAAAATTCGCAACGACAAAATAATCTCGCGGATGCGGTCAGCCCCAACTTTCATCGAACTCAGCAATTTGGGCAGGTCTTCAATCAAAAATTCTAAATCTATCGCTTCAGCGTGTTCCTTAATTTCAGGTGGTGGTGCAGGAGTGTACTTCGCATAGAGGCTCAAGAGGTCGAGCAAATCTTGGGTATAGTGATGGGCGTGAGTGAGATTCCCATAGATGAAGTTAACGGGATTGTTAATTTCGTGGGCGACACCCGCTACCAATTGTCCCAAACTGGACATTTTTTCACTATGAACCAGTTGGCTTTGAGTTTCTTGAAGTTGGCGGAAGGCAAGTTCAAGCTGATGTACTTTTTCTCGATAGCGTGCTTCTGATTCCTGTAAGGCTGCTTCAGTAGAGATGCGTTCTTGGATCTCCTGTTGCAGATGCTGATTTGATTGGGTCAACAGCTGATTGGATAGGAAAAGTTCAGCCGTCCTTTCTTCTACCCGCCCTTCTAACTCGGATGTAAGTTCTAAAAGTGCTTTCTCTGCCTTAGTCCGCTCTTGGATCTCTTGTCCCAGATGCACATTTTGTTCCTGCAATCTTTTAGCCAGAGTTCGCAAGCGTAAATGAATTTGAACACGGGATAAGACTTCTTCATGTTGAAGCGGCTTAGTAATGTAATCCACTGCCCCAAGATTTAATCCCCTGATTTTATCTACCGTCTCAGAAAGCGCCGTCATAAAAATCACGGGGATGTCTTTCGTTGATTCCTTAGCTTTCAACTGCTGACAGGTTTCAAATCCATCTATCCCCGGCATGAGTACGTCTAATAAAATGAGGTCGGGTGGGGCATAATCAATCTGAGCAATTGCATCCTCACCATCCTGCGCCACCAATACTTGAAAGCCTGAATTTACCAAAAAATCGAACAACACTCCTAAATTTGTAGGATTATCATCAACGATTAAAATAACCCCATTTTCAATATTTGAAGAGTTCATTAATTTTTTCCTACATTCCTTAAAAATTCGCGGATCTTTTTAACTTGGAAGCCTTTAGCTAATTGACGCAATTCGCCTGAAAAAGGCGCATATTTAATATCCAATTCTTCTAGTTGATCGCTTCGCTCCACAATGCCTTTAAGATCGCCCTTCATTGCTAAATCAAATAAAGCTGAAATTTCCTCTGCTGAGGGAGCCACGAATGAGTGTTGACTGCCTTGGCTCTTAAACTGATAATTTTCTTTTTTGTGGACTGTTTCTAGTTGATTTTCGTCTTCTTCATAAACCCATTCCAGCCCCAAGTGAAGCTGTAATTTTTCTAAAAGCTCTGGTATTCGGACTGGCTTGGGTAGAAAATCATTGCAACCTGCTTCCTTACTTTTGTTCAGGTCGAAATCAAAAACGCTAGCAGAGGTGCCAATCACTATCACCTCTTTCAGTTCGGGCGATTGCCTGATGCGACGAGTCGTTTCAAAGCCATTCATCTCAGGCATCATCAAGTCCATTAAGATGCAATCGGGATTAAACTCAGACGCCTTCTTCAGACAGTCTTGTCCATCTATCGCCTCTACAATTTCAAACCCTAAAGGCAACAGCATCTTGACTAAAATTAAACGATTTTCTCGCTTATCATCTGCTACGATAATTTTCCGCTTATAACCTTTAAATCCGGCAATATTTCTTTGCTTTTGTTTGCTACCTTCAGTGTATTGAAAAACTTCAGGTAAATCTAAATCAAAGAAGAAGACACTGCCTTTTCCTAAAATACTCTGAACTTGAATCTCGCCGCCCATCATCTGGACTAATTGGCGGGTAATTGCCAGTCCTAACCCGGTTCCCTCAGCTTTTCGATGGTTGTCCCCCACCTGCTGGAACGGCAAAAATATCTCTTCTAATTGCTCTGGTGGCATACCAACGCCTGTATCTTCCACATGGAACCGGATTTTGCCTTCGTAATAACCGACTTTAAAAGCTACGCCTCCAGTTTCAGTAAATTTGACGGCATTGCCGAGTAAGTTCAGCAAAGCTTGCCGTAATCGTTTCTCGTCAGCCCTGACACCTGTGGGAAGTTGAGTAATCTGCTCGTAAATCAAAGAAATTCCTTTTTGTTCAGCACGGATGTTACAGATTTCGGCAATACCTTCTAGAAATTCTGGAAAATGAAAATCTGTTGGGTGAAGTTCCATTTTCCTGGCTTCAATTTTGGAAAGGTCTAAAATGTCATTAATCAGGTTTAGCAGATGGTCGCCGCACTGGTGAATAATACCTAAACCATCTTTTTGTAAATCAGTTAAACTTTTGTCTCGCTTGAGGATTTGGGCATAACCTAAAATGCCATTGAGCGGTGTCCGCAATTCATGGCTCATGTTTGCGAGAAAATCACTCTTAGCGCGGTTGGCTGATTGAGCAATTTCCTGGGCTTTTTTCAAATGGACATTCTTTTCTTGTAACTCCAGCGTTCGCTCTTCTACTTTCGCTTCCAGAGTACGACTGTATTCTTCTAATTGTTGGTTGGCAGATTCTAAGTGGGCATAGAGTCGTGCATTTTCTAGAGCGATCGCAGCCTGTCCTGATAACATTCGCAACACTTCTACCCGCTTCGGCGTAAAAGCGCCAGCAATCAGGTTGTTTTCTAGGTACAGGATGGCACTTAGCTTACCTTGAGATAGGATAGGCGCACACAAAATTGATTTTGGTTTGTGTTGAGTAATGTAGGGGTCGGTGTTAAAAATTTCCTCGTGGCTAGCATCGTTTAAAACGACATCTTTCTGAGTTCTGATGACGTAATTAAGTACCGAGATAGGCAATTGTCCAGAAGTTGATACTGGTACAGATTGCAGCACTTGGACTTCATCTGGAGTCCCTGCTGCTTCTATAACAAGTTGGCGCTCTTTTGATAGGATAAGCAAGCCAGTTTCAGCACCTGCGTTTTCTATCAAAATCTTCATTAACTTGTCGAGCAAGTTAGGTAGAACAATTTCTCCAGAAATGGCGACAGATGCTTTCATTACAGTTCCCAAATCTAGCAACCCTGTTCGAGTGCCTGTAGTGGTCGAAGAGGCAATCGTCATCGTATGAACGAAAGGGGTTTCAGTGGCAACAGGCGATCGCATTATTAATTGGGGATATCTTTCCTCCAAATCTTGGATTTTAGCTAAAGCTCCCCATTTCATATAGCCATAGTACGCATCCGTCATGTAAGTCTTAGCAATCTTCTCTCTGCCAAGGGATAGCTGAAACTCAGCCGCCAGTTCATTTGCTAAGGCTTCTTCCTGGATATATTTCTGTTCCGCTGCTTCTTTAATTGCTCGTTCGTAATAATCCATTGCTTGGTCATTTTGTCCCAAAACCCGCGCTTTTTCTGCCTCTACTAAGTCGTACTTATGCTGGAAGTTCGACGGAGCATGGAACGCCCAAGTCTTCATTTTTTCTTGATTCGCTGCCACTTCACTGAGGTATTGTTCTTTCTCCTTTGCTTGGGTTGCTGGATACAGTGCTAGAAGGGCAAGAGAGTGGTAGAAGTTGTAGAAGATATTATGAATTGTTCCCACCCCGAAGTTAGCATTTTGTGATGCTAAAGTTGCACTGGCTACTGTTCCCTCGTAATCTTTAAATGAATAAAGTAGAATTATTTGAGCCACATAATAAAGAAGCCGCAGAGTTCCATTGTTGCCGTGTTTTATAACTGGTAGCATTTCTTCTTCATTAAAAATGTCGCCCGTTAAACGCAATTTATCTGGCGCTTTTCCGAGGAAATTTTTAATTAGCTGGTAATAAATTTTGATAAACCCAATATCGTAATCTTGTTTGCATTTAATAGCCAAAACGAGATACTTTTCATGTTCGCTTTCAAGTTTTTCAAGTTGCTCCCCTTTGAAAAATGCAAAATTGCAATAATTCGCAGCATCATGACAAGCAAACTCTAAATCTCCGACTTCTAAACCACTCTGAATGCCATCACTCAAAGGTTCTAGGTTTTCCCTAATATGCTCTTTCCAGTGGCTGATAAGAGCATACATTATACAAATAATCTTAGATTTTAAGGTGTTGCAGTTAAGTTTTTTCAACAAGGGAATGGCTAGTTTCCCGAATTGATATCCAGAATCTATATCTCCCGTTGCTCCACACAAGAGACAGCCATAAAAAGCATAGGCGTAAGCGGATTCGGGAGAATTTCCATAGTCGATAGACAAAGAGATCATCGTAAAAAGAACTGGCGGCAGCATCGCGGCATTTCCTAGATAAGCCGCTGTTACGATCGCTTTTAATATCCGCATGGCTGCAAGTTTATCGAGATCAACCATTAACGGCAGGTCAGCTAAATCATCAATAATTAGATATTGAGGGGGTTCTTGTTCCAGGCGAATGCCGAACATTTCTAGAACGGTAACTCCGGTATCTATCGCTGATTGCAGATTGCTTTGAGCTATATCAAACTGAATTTTTAACTCATACACCTTGACTTTTTCCAAGAGTGTTTTTGCATATTTGAGGAGAACATCAGAAAGCTGAGTCAACTGCTCAAAGTTACCGATTAAGTATTCAGCTTCTGCTGCTTCCAAGTAGAGGGTAAAGGTCAGGGCATATTGAATTTCCCAGCTATCGGAGGACAAAAGTCCCAAACCCACATTTAAATATTTGACAGCGGACTCATGGGCAGTTGCTGCTTTAGCTCTTTGACCAGCGATAAGATTGAGTTGAGCTAGTTCGTATTTTTCCGGCTCAGAATGGAGTAAGTCAGTCCCGTAATTAAGTTGGTTAACCAGCGCAAAAATATTTTCTTTTTGTTCTTCCGGCGTCGTTCTTTGTAGTAGCAATTGACCAATTGTTAGATGAGTCTGTTTTTTCTGCTCATTAGGAATCAGAGAATAAGCGGCTTGCTGTACGCGGTCATGTAAAAACTTGTAGTCAACCTTAAGGTCAGTTAAGGTAATACTCCCCGCTTCTTCCTGGCTAAATACGAGGGGAATTTTGTATTCATTGTTCAAAGGCAAAATTAAACCTGCCTGAAGTGCCGACCACAATTGGGTGGCAGTAACTAAGGAGGATTCTTCATGGACAACACTCAAAACTTCTAAATTAAAAGTGTTGCCAATACAAGCTGCCAATTTTAATACTTTCTGCGTCTCATCGGACAGTTTCTGGATATTTCTAGCAATCAACTCGACGACATTATAATCGGTGATACCAATCGCTTGAATTTGCTCGATATTCCACTGCCACTCACCTAAGCGCAAGTTATAAACCAGCAAATCTTCCTGGTAAAGTGTTTTGAGGAGTTGAGTTAAGAAGAAAGGATTTCCCTGGGTTTTGCTAAAAAATAACTCCGCTAGCAGTTTTGCTTGAACCGATTCATTTAAAGTATCGGCGATTAATTCTTTAACATTCAGTAGTTGTAAAGGTTGAAGTACAATATCATTTACCGTCGCACCCGCTTCTCTAATTTTATCAATTGTTTGAACTGTCGGATGCGTGGGAAAAACTTCGTTATCTCGATACGCTCCAATTAGCAATAAATACTTGTTATCAGTATCGATAATCAGTAATTCAATTAATTTAAGCGATGCCGAATCCGCCCACTGCAAGTCATCCAGAAAGATAACTAAAGGATGTTTTTTAGTTGTAAATACGCCAATAAATTGTTTAAATACTCGGCTGAAGCGGTTTTGCGATTCAGTTGCTCCAAGTTCCGGAACGGGCGGCTGTTTGCCGATAATCAGTTCGATTTCGGGAATCACGTCTGTAATGACTTGCCCGTTAACGCCTAAAGCAACTAAGAGTTTCTCTTTCCAAAGTTGAATTTCTGCTTCGCCCTCAGTTAGGAGTTGCAGAGTTAAGGATTGGAATGCTTCAATTAGGGAAGCATAAGGAATATTGCGCTTAAACTGATCGAATTTACCCGCAATAAAATATCCCCGTTTCTGGACAATGGGTTTGTGAACTTCATTTACTAGAACAGTTTTACCAATTCCGGAATAACCGGAAACAAGCATCATTTCCCCAGTACCATCGGAGACGCGCTCAAAGGTATTTAACAGGGTAGCAACTTCCGCCTCACGACCATAAAGCTTTTGAGGAATCAGTAATTGACCTGCTTTGTCAGCACTGCCGGGAATAAAGTCGGAAATCGTTCCGGTAGTCTGTAGCTTCATTAGACAGATTTCTAAGTCAAACTTCAAACCATCTGCACTTTGATAGCGGTCTTCAGCATTTTTAGCTAACAATTTCATTACAATCTTGGAAATTGCCTCTGGAATTTCCGTATTTAGTTGATGAGGTGGAAGTGGCATTTTGGCGATATGGCTGTGTACCAATTCCAGAGGCTCAGTAGCATTAAAAGGCAATTCACCTGTGAGCATTTCATAAAAGGTGACACCTAGAGAATAGAAGTCGGTGCGGTAGTCAAGCGACCGATTCATTCTCCCGGTTTGTTCCGGTGACATATAGGCGAGAGTACCTTCGAGTAAGGTGGGGTTGCCAAGGGTTTGGTTTTCTCTTTCTAGACGAGAAGCAATGCTAAAGTCGATGATTTTAACTTGCTTTGTCTCTGGATTAATGATGATATTTTGAGGTTTAATATCTTTATGAATAATCTGGGCTGAATGCAGTTGAGCAAGCGTGGATGCTAGCTGAATGGCTATGTTTAAAAATTCGCTTAAGTCTAAAGAGCAATCGCTAATATAATTTTTTAGCGAGATTGCCCCAAAATCTGACAAGATAAGCGCTAGACCATTCTGATAATTTTCTAAAGCTAAGGGCTTGACAATTCCTTCTATATCTACTAAGTTTTCTAAAATTTTATATTCATGTTTTAACCGAGTTAGCTCTTCTAAGGTGGGATACTCGGCTTTGATCGCTTTAACGATCGTTGAAGTTTCATCCAACTGCCTGGAAGCACGATAAATAACGGTATTGATGCCTTCATGTAGGGCTTCAACGAGTTCGTAACCGGGAAGGGGAAGAATCATTTTTAGAAGAGTATGGGTAACATCAACTGGGAATAAATTTATGGAAATCCCTAATAATAAGGATAATTCGCCACTCGATTTATCGTTCCCAAACTGCCCTACAAATTCTCGAATCCTAAATAAAGCTCAATATTTAGACATAGAAGTTAGCATTTCTCCGCCTTCAGCTTGATGGCGCAAGCGTTTGGATAAGATTAACCACAAAGCTACTCGGACACTGAGGAAACACGAAGTTCTTGATCTTTGTGTCTGAGTGCCTTTGTGGTTTAAAAAAGCAATTTTTTGGCAAAGGGATTTAGAAATGGAGTTTCTGCTTGGTTCTAAGTCCTTACTTTCACGTAGCAGAGTTTACAGCCATAAATACAAATCTCAGTACAAATACTCCAGCCAAAATTCACACGGCTAAACTGATTTCATGTGCTTTACCTTGAAATGTTTTCACCAGTGGATAAGTCATAAATCCAATTGATAAACCTTCGGCAATTGAGTAAGTCAAAGGCATTAGGAGAATGGTCAAAAAAGAGGGAATCGATTCTGCAGGATCTTCCCAACGAATTAGACGGACATTTCCTGCCATCAAGACGCCAACAACGAGCAGTGCGGGTGCTGTGGTAAAGGCGGGAATTGCTGCCAATAAAGGAATAAAAAATATCGACAAAGTAAATAAGGCGGCGATGACAACGGCAGTAAACCCGGTGCGTCCCCCTTCCGAGACGCCAGCAGCTGACTCAATATAGGTCGTGACGGTGGAAGTTCCCAGAATTGCCCCCACGGTGGTTCCTACGGCGTCTGCCATTAGCGCTTCACTCGCGCGGGGCAGTTCCCTATTTTCATCAATGTAACCTGCCTGGGTGCCGACACCGGCGAGAGTGCCGATCGTGTCGAAAAGATCGATGAACAGAAAAACAAAAGTGACGGTGATTAAATTCCAAATGTTAGTTTGGTTAATCTGACTCAATCCCTGGAAAGCTTGACCAAGTAAATCTCCGGGCCACTGAGGAAGTGCGATAATTCCAGAGGGCGGGGATACGATGCGAAGAATCCATCCCAGCAAGGCAGTGGAGAGAATTCCCCATAATAGCGCTCCTTTGACGCGGCGAGCGACAAAAGCAAATGTGATCAGAATTCCCGCAATCGCTACCAGCGTTTGCGGCTGTTGCAAGTTTCCCAAGGCAGTTTTCGTGACTGGGTTCGCCACAATAATCCCCGCACCCCCCGTTTTCAGATCGCCAGCTAAGCCGATATAAGCGATAAATAAACCAATTCCCGCCGCTGTAGCTTGTTTGAGGCATTCAGGAATGGCGCGGATAATTTGGGTGCGAATATTCGATAGCGTCAAGGCAATGAAAATTAGCCCCTCGATTAAGACAGAGCTGAGGCCAACTCGCCAATCGATTTTTAGCGCCAAAACGACAGAAAAGGCAAAAAAGGCATTCAATCCCATTCCTGGTGCGAGGGCAAACGGATAATTTGCTGTTAATCTCATCATCAAAGTCGCGAACTGACAAGTCAGCGCTTCGCTATCGCGCTGGAAATTGCCGTTGCGATCGCCAACTCCCCAAATAAATCCTGCGGTTGTTCCAGAAAAATAGCATTTGACAAAATTCCCGGATTGACTGCCAGAATATATGCCATTGTCATAAACGTGGTCACGCCTGCCAAGACTTCGGTGCGAAAGTTGGTGTGAAATTCCTCAAATTTAAAAAATCGCGCGAACTGACAAGTCAGCGCTTCGCTATTGCACCCTGCCACCTGTTCGGCGGGCGCGAAGATCCGTGACTGGCAACGACTTCACTCTTGCTCAACTTATCCTTATTCATTTTTTTGTTTGACACACGCTCTACTCAGAGTAAAGTTTTATTGAGAAATTTTTGGGATGATGCTACACAGTTTGGAAATGCCTTGAAGCGTTTGAGCAGGTTTTTATGTTCTTGTTAAACAAACGTTCTATCAGCCAACGGTGGTTCTGGATTGGAATGGCTGGCGTATTCTTGGTTTCGTTTGCCCTGCGCTTTTGGGGGCTAGAACGATTTAATACTTTAGTGTTTGATGAAGTTTACTATGCAAAGTTTGCCAACAACTATTTAACCCGGACTCCCTTTTTTGATGGACATCCCCCTTTGAGCAAGTACATCATTGCCGTGGGGATGTGGATAGGCGATCGCTTGCCGTTCGGGAAAGATACGATGAACGGGTTGACGGGTTCTCTGCATTCCCCTTGGAGTTACCGTTGGCTAAATGCCCTGACTGGCTCGTTTATTCCCTTAGTGCTGGGAGGAATCGCCTATCAACTCACTTATCGGCGCAGCTATGCGTTAATCGCTGCTATCTTTGCCGCCGCCGATGGTTTATTCCTGGTGGAGTCGCGCTATGCCCTGAATAACGTTTATCTGGTTATTTTTGGGCTGTTAGGACAGTGGTTTTTCTTATTAGGACTCGCAAATCAAGCGATGCGGCGCTGGTTTTGGTTAGCGCTAGCCGGTATTTTTTTCGGAGCGTCAGTGGCTATCAAGTGGAATGGCTTGTGGTTTCTGTTAGGTGCCTACTTTATGTGGGGTTTTGCCTGGGCGATGCAATGGGTGCAACAGGCAATGGACAAAAGGAGCAAAAAAGCTGGAGAACCTGGCAGTAGAGGAGCTGAGGAGCAGAGGCGATTTTTTCCTCATTCCTCACGCCAGACTCCTAACTCCTTAGTCCTAACCCCTGACTCCTCACTCCTAACGCCTAACCCTTCAGTCTTCAGTCCTCAGTCCTCAGCCCTGACTCTGACACCGTTGCAAAACCTGACGCAGCTGAATTTACTACACGTTTTAGTAAATTTAGCAATCATCCCATTCCTTTTTTACGCCGTTAGCTGGATTCCTCACATTCAACTCAACCCAGAATTTGGATTTTGGGAGGTGCAAAGGCAAATTCTGGCATACCACCAACGAGTGGGTGATGGGCCGACAATTCATCCTTACTGTTCCAGATGGTACACCTGGCTGTTGATGCTGCGCCCGGTGGCGTACTTTTACCAAACGGCTCAAAATACGAGTGCGACGGTACCCCAATTCCCGCCTTTGCCAAGAGGGACAGGCAATGTGATTTACGATGTCCACGCGATGGGGAACCCAGTTCTGTGGATTCTTTCAACGGCGGCAATTTTACTGCTGCTGTTTTTGCTAGCTCAACACTTCTTGACTGGCAAAGGGTGGAAAATTACCCCAAGCGCCTCAACTTGGATTGCCTTGTACTTGGTTCTGAACTGGCTGGCGAATGTGCTGCCTTGGGTACGGGTAACTCGCTGCACGTTTTTGTACCATTACATGGGAGCGTCTGTGTTTGCAGGGTTGGCACTTGCCTGGATTGTCGATAGGTGGCTGCAAAGTCCGGCGCGTCAGTTAAGAGCGATCGCGCTGACGGTAATTTTTGCGATCTTGGCAGCTTTTGTGTTCTGGATGCCAATCTATTTAGGTTTGCCCTTATCCCCCAGACATTATCAAATCTTGATACCGCGCTTCAATGTTCGGTATTTGCCACCTTGGTTGCGCCAGTGGGTGCCCAATTGGATTTAGGAAAGTCTTGAAGGTTGAGGGTTGAGTAATGAGTTTGAAATTTCCCTGTTTCTCTCACCATTAAAAACTCAACCCTCAAAATTCAATTTCTGATGAATAAAGCGCGATAAACGGGTTCGTCGCGAGAAAGAGTAGTGATTTCGCGTTCAGTTGGTACTGGTAGGGGATTCGTGTCTAACCAGTCGTCACCACCCTGTCTTTGGAAAGCTGGGGAAGAAGAGAAGCGATCGCGCATTTCTACTGCGATCGCCTCAACATCTGACTGAACAAAAACCACTCCTCCACTAACCAGGTACTTTGCCAGAACTTCTAGCATTTCTGGCTGCACCACGCGGCGTTTGGCGTGTCGATTTTTAAACCACGGATCGGGAAATTGAATCGTGACGCGCTGCAAGGTGCCGACTGGCAAAGAACTCAAAATAGGATTTAATGAGTTATTGGCATTACAAAATAAGTAGTGAAGATTTTCTAATTGCGCCTGCTGTTTCCATTCATTAGCTTCTTCTACCAACGTTTCTCGAATTTCTAAACCCAGATAATTCCAATCGGGTTCTACAGTCGCCATTTTCAACAAAAACCGCCCCTTAGCACACCCAATATCTAAATGCAGCGGCTTCGTCGGATCGGCATAAATATTCTGCCAGTCAGGAGGATTTACCGGCGTTTGATACTTGGAGGAAAGTGGATTAACGTGTTGGCGAACTCGGACGGGTGACAATATGAAACTCCTTTTTTGGATGTTAGCGATTCAGCAAGTCAATATCATTCAATACAAAGTTTTTACCGCTCCCTAACCCTTTCCTAAAAGGCTACGGTGTATACACAAGTCTTCTTGAACTTGCAAGTCCCATTTTGATCCCCCCAACCCCCCTTGAAAAGAGGGGCGAATTAAGTCAAAGTCCCCCTTAAAAAGGGGAATTTAGGGGGATCAATCAACGTTTTGCTACTTAATAAAAGATATGTGTACACGGTAAAGCAGGGAAGAGGGTTGGGGGTTAGGTTTTGATGCCAACTTGGCGAGCTACTGCTTCGCGTGCGGAAGAGAATGTAGCAAAGGTTATGATCGACGGGGATCGCTATTATTACATTCCCTCGTCCATTTTTGCGTTGGCGCTATGAGTCTCAATTTTCGTTTTGCTGTCATCAGTGACTTACACATCGCACTTCCTAACACGATTACGGATCATCCCAGCCGTTTTCACATGGTAGAAGTCAGTATCCCAGCATTGGAGATTGTACTGAGTCATCTGGAACAACTCAACTTAGATTTTCTGTTGATACCGGGAGACTTAACGCAGGACGGGGAACCAGAAAATCATGCTTGGCTGCAAAAACGTCTCTTGAAGCTACCTTTCCCAGTCTACGTGGTGCCGGGGAATCATGATGTACCCAGTTTACTACCCACTGATAGCACCATTGGACTCCAAGAGTTTCCCCACTATTACCAACAGTTTGGCTACGAGAATCTAGAGCAACTGTATTACACGAGTCAAATTCTACCCGGAGTGCGCTTAATTGGGCTGAATTCCAATAATTTTAGCGATCGCGGAAAACAGATAGGGCGTTTGGATGATACTCAGTTGGCATGGCTGCAACAACATCTGAAAGAGATTGATGATGAGTTAGTGATGGTGATGGTGCATCACAATATCGTCGAGCATCTACCCGGACAATCCAGCCACCAGTTAGGGCGTCGGTATATGCTGGAGAATGCGCCAGTGCTGCTGCAAATACTCCGCGAGGCGGGGGTAAATCTAATTTTTACAGGGCATTTGCATATTCAGGATATTGCTCGCGATCGCGGTGTTTATGACATCACCACAGGTTCTCTGGTTAGCTATCCTCATCCCTACCGGATTTTGAACTTCCGCACCGATAACCAAGGCAAAAAATCCTTGCAGATTGAGTCGCATCGGGTGGAATCTGTCCCCCATTTCCCAACGCTGCCACAATTCTCACGAGATTGGATGGGCGATCGCTCGCTTCCCTTCATGCTCAAGTTGCTGACTGAGCCACCCTTAAATATCCCGATGACAGAGGCAGAGGGACTCGCCCCCAATTTACGCTATTTCTGGGCAGATGTTGCCAAGGGGGATGCTTTATTTGATTTCTCCCACTTCCCCCCAGTCGCCAAGCATTATTTCGAGTCATTTGGCGCGATCGCTCCCGATGGCACCCCCGCCCTCATCGACAATTCCACAACTTTATCTCTTTAACCTAATTCACCAGCTATTTAATCTACCTTTAGTAGGATGCTGTTCAAACTTTACCTTCAGTAGAGTTTGACTAAAGTGGTATAACATTGATTAAGCTTTTTTCAGTCTAGATATAAGTCTCTAAATCCACGCTCTACATCGTGACCTTAACAGTAGACCAACGAAACTGGATAGAAGAAAGTCGTCATAGCCATCGCGGAAGTGCCATGTTGTTTGCGCCGATGGTGGAATTCAACGTGATGGCTGAGATTGGAGATACCCCACCATAGTTGAGTCACAGCGATTTAGAGGCGATGCTAAACAAGAAGGCGATCGCATTGGAAAATTACTGAATCGATTTTCCTGATTTTCCTAAAACTTATGCAGGTGCAACTGATAACTCTGCCTGCTCATAGTAACTATCTCTAAAGCTAAATTTCTTAGGATTTTAAGCTTCTTTGACTTGCAGAAATTAGAGAGTAATTCTGGTAAAAGATTGTTGTATCTATCACCATCACTCTTGGCATGACTGTGATTAGTAGAACTCCAGCTTTGCTAGTATCTTTCCTTCAATTACTAACGCAGGTTAATGACTTGAAATCAAAAACAAGGTTCTTCTGATTAACCCGCACTAATTTGGCTCAAAAGATAGTTGCTCTCATAAATCATCAAGGATTAATTTTAGTAAAAAAGATGATTTTGGAGTGCATTTGCCGTGAGTATCGACATATCTTCTAAAAATTTTCACCGCGAATCCTCAATACAGAATCCTCAAGTACCGTCACGTCGGTCGCGAGTAAAAGAAGCTGTATTAATGAACCTAATCGGCGGGATTCGGCGACCTCTAGGCCCCTTGTTGCGGAGATTACTATACCCCATTATTTTGGATCAAGTAGGCAAATCTCTATACATTCAAGCTGGGGTTGAACTTGTCGGTGCTAGTTGTATTGAAATTGGAAATAATGTCAAACTTCTTCGAGACGTTCGCCTCAATGCTTGCGGAAAAAATAGTAAAATTTCTCTGAAAGATTTAGTCTGTCTCGATCGCGGCGTTGATATTAACGTGACGGAACACGGGAACTGCCAAATTGAGATTGGTGAACGGACACATATTTCTCCCTATACCTGTTTAGGTGGTCCCGGTAATATCAAAATTGGCAAGTTCTGTTTAATTGCATCACACGTGGGAATTTATGCTAACAATCATAACTTTGCCGATCCTACAGTTTATATATGGAAGCAAGGAGTCACTTGCAAAGGAATTACCATCGAAGATGACTGCTGGCTAGGTACTGGAGTGAAAGTGCTGGATGGGGTCACGATTGGTCGCGGAAGTATCATCGGTGCAGGTGCAGTTGTTACAAAAGATATTCCCCCTTGCTCAATTGCAGTAGGAGTTCCTGCTAAAGTCATTTCTCAGCGAAATTCTATTAGCAATCCCTCAGCAAAGGAAGTGGGTGTTCAAGTTACAGACTCCTAAACTTTTAATCAGGTCGAAAGCAGTATTGAGCCAGCAATACTGCTTTCACTCAAACAGACCATTCCGGCTAAAAATCATTCGATATCTGGTTTAAAAAAGTCAGCTTTGGGGGAAATCGTAATGAGTATCGAAAATAAACTCTATTCTTCACAGTGGAATCGCCGAAAAGAATCTTTATTGATTACATTACTGGGCTGGGTTCCCTTATCGCTGGGTTTAGCCCTGCGAAACCATTTGTACGGCAATATTTTAAGGCGAATAGGCACCTCTGTTTTGATTCAACCGGGGGTAGAATTTATCCGGGCCTGTTGTATTGAAATTGGAGATCAAACCAAAATTTTTCGAGGGACTCTCTTACAAAGTTATGACCAGGATAGTCAAATTAGTATTGAAGATCGGGTATCTATAGGACAGAACGTTTATCTATATGCTGGGGGGAAAAATAGTACAATCTTTTTAAGAAATAAAGTACGTCTCGATCGAGGCGTTGATATCAAAGTTTTGGACGATGGCTGTATTGACCTTGGAGAAAATACTTATGTTGGTCCGTATAGTTGCCTATCTGGGCAGAAAATAAAAATCGGAAAGGATTGTTTAATTGCATCGCACGTCAGCATTTACGCTAGCAATCATAACTTTGAAGAGACTACACGCCCCATAATCAGCCAAGGCTACAATTGCAAGGGAATTACCATCGAAGATGACTGTTGGTTGGGTAGTAAAGTAACCGTAGTGGATGGAGTCACGATTGGTACGGGCAGTGTTATCGGTGCAGGTGCAGTTGTAACCAAAGATATTCCCCCTTATTCGGTTGCAGTAGGCGTGCCTGCGAAGGTTGTTTCGAGGCGAAATGAGATTCCTGTTAATTCGGAAAAAGTTGGAGTTCAGGCAATTAACAGACTCCCCTAGAATCTAGGACAAATTTGCTTGGATGGTATCGTAGATGATTAGGGAACTGGTAATCGATTAGAAGAGTGATAAGTGTTAAGTTTTGAGTTAGGGTAAAATTCTTTAATTTCAAAGTATAAAACTATACCCTTGAACAAAGCAAAGGGTCAAAACTTAAACCTTTTTCCGAATTTCCAATTATTTGAGAAACATCATTATTAAGCTTGGCGACAGATACCAAACACTGAGGTGTAGCCATGTAGAAAAGTGCTACCTGCAACAGGACCGATTTCACCATTACAGAAGAAACCAGCCACTGGGATGTCTTTTAGATAGCGACGGAATAGCTCGGAGTCAAAGTTGGGCTGCCCATAAAGCCCTTCTCCTCGCCCCAAACAGGAGAACAGCAAGGCACCGGCAGGTGGAGAATCACTAGGTGCCTGTTTTTGATAACGCTGGAGGAGGAGTTCCAAGTCTTCTGCGGAGGTGAGGGCGTCTCGGAGGTGGAATTGGATGCGCTGACCAGGACGAACGCGATCGCCAATTGCGATCGCCCCCACTCTAGGATCTACGCCCAGCAAATTACGGATCAAAAAATCTCCCGGCTCCAGGTTTAACTTAAATTCATCCCGCACCAAGCCCACAAATAGCGAATGCTGTGCCAATTGTCGGTCTGTCTCGCTCAAATTCTCAATTAAATCCTGCAACACTTCCAGCGGCGTCCCAGATTTCCCGCCACAGTCATTCACATCGGCGCTATCCTCCTGGGGAGTCAGTTCCAGAAGAATATTCCGTTCTCCTTTGGCGATCCGATAAGGCTTCCCAATCGGGCGACAGCCCTGTGCCACAATTGTTTCCAGTACGATATTGCCACTTAAAGCGACCCCCACCGTTCCTTCACGGTAGAGTTGGTAGTTACAAAACAAACCCGTGTTACTACCCATACTGCCAGCGCTAGCCAGACCCCCCACTTTCACTGACCCTGGATAAGCAAAATCCAGTCCTTGCAGTAAGTCATTAACCTTGGAAGAGAAAGGATCGGCTAACAAGATGAACTGAGGTTCATCAGCAGGTGATACGCCAATCAGGTCTACCCAATTATCCGGTGAGCTATCCAGGTCGGGCAAAGTATCGCTAGAAATCTCAAAAGAGTGAACATTCACTCCAGGAAGATGAACCAAGCTGAGGCTTAATGCTGGTTCTCGTTCGACTTCTTCCACTTCGTCCTGCGAATTCATGCCAATGATGCCGCCGCCACCACAGCCAATCAGCGCCTTAACATTGAGTCGTTCTTGCAACAATGGCATCAGCCGCGAATATTCACTCGCATAGGCAGACGAGATGAACACCAGCCCCAAGTCAGCCGGTGCCTGTAACGCCAGGGTCGTGCGTTCAACCACTTCCGCGACTGCCGCTTCCAAAGACGGACGGGTTGATAAGGCGTTCGTCCACTTGATCTGGTTAACCATAGGGATTACACAAAAATGCGCTTTTGTAAGCCAATGCCCTTGGGTGGATTGGCAGGGTATCAAAGCATTATCATTACCCTAACACTCGCAAGGCACAGGTTGTAGAGTCCCATCACTTCAACACTAGAGGAGGAGTTAGCGAGTGGCAGTAGCGCCTTAACATTAGTTAATATGGTGAAGATAACCATAGATTAGCCGGTTAAGTGTATACTGGCAGCTCGGTGAGTCAGAAACGACCAAATCTTAAAAGATAAAGATCGATCCTGTTCAGGTGCTGTCTCTTGCTGATATGACAAAGAAAGAATGACTGAAAACTTAGCGTCAGCGAGCAGAACACCTGATTGGAGATTGCCGATAACGGTCGAAATTCACCAGGTTTCCTGAATAAAACAAGAAACGGGGACGGTAATTATGAGCAACATCCAAGACCAAATTGAACAAGAGCGCGACCAAGCCCGGGCTGTCTGCGATACCAAGGGCGCAGGCTCCGGTGAGTGTGCGGCGGCCTGGGATGCCGTTGAAGAATTGCAAGC
This sequence comes from Coleofasciculus sp. FACHB-1120, assembly GCF_014698845.1. Taxonomy (NCBI): domain Bacteria; kingdom Bacillati; phylum Cyanobacteriota; class Cyanophyceae; order Coleofasciculales; family Coleofasciculaceae; genus Coleofasciculus; species Coleofasciculus sp. FACHB-1120. The sequence continues at coordinate 38,530 of NZ_JACJTV010000023.1, forward strand.
AGAAGCATCCCATCAGCGGGACACCAAGCCGAAGAATTCTCTAGAGCGGTATTGTGACGCTAACCCAGGAGCAGATGAGTGCCGGGTCTACGAAGAATAAACTTAATTCGGTGCTAAATGTCACCAGTCCGAGTTGGTGTTCTCCGCACAAATTCACCGGATGATTTCCGGCATTTACAAGCAACAAGAACCTGATTGAAGTCGTTCGAGTTGCTTTTTTTTGGATTTGTGTAGCTATTTATACCAAGTATTTGGTTTGGATGCAATGGATGCAATGGATGCAATGGATGCGATCGCACTGAAACGGCTTTCCGCAACAAATAAAAAAGAAGCTGTTTTTGATCGGGAAAGGAAAGATAAGGAAAAACAGAGAAAAAACCTTCCCTTGAAAGCCCCATCCCTTGCGTGTAGGAAGCTGTTGCAGACAATCAGCTCTAATGTAGATTAATTGAGTAGCAGTCGCACCTAGACAGTTAAAATGAGTGGGTAAAAATTCCCCTTTCTGCCATACACAGCCAATGGACAATAACAACCTCTGGTTCCGACCGTTAGTTTGGATGGACTACCGGCTAGCGCTACTATTTACTGTTATCATTCCCCTGATTTTGCTGATCTGGGCTTTTATCCAGAAAGCTGATGCAATGGTGCGCTTGTTAATCATCTACTGGCGGGTTTCTAGTCTGCTGGCAATTACAATTTACCTGATGATTGCTGGATGGCCGATTTCCTATGTGTCTTCTTTTTTTGCTCGCCTCTTGATTCCCATATCCCTCTGGTTTTGGGTGGATATCAACGATGAAATTGACGATCAACCCCTGCGTCCTCTCAAGTTAGCGCTAACAGCGTGGCGTTGGGCTGTCAGTGTTTATCTAACATTGGGCGCTTTAGCTTTCCTTCCTTTCTTGTCTTGTGCATTTTCCCCAGGAGCGGTTCAGAAACCATTTTGTAACGTTTGGTTAGAAGCACCTAGGATGTACAAACAGTATTTCCATCCCAGTTATACACCTCAATTTTTAGGCTTTTTGGCGATGGTGGGATTGGTGATTTACGTACTTTACTTGAGCTATTTTGTCCTAATCCGGTTGGGCAAGGAAGGACGCTCGGCTATGGAGCAGTAAAATAATTAAAAATTAAAAATTAAAAAAGCATTCAGTTTTTTTTAATTTTTAATTTGTATTTTTAATTGCTTCTCCTTAACACCTTACACTTTGCACCGATATGAGTAATACTGTTGGGCAGCGTCTAGAAGGATACACCGCCAAACGCCCCCATGAAGTCCTGGTTGTCACGGCTGAAATTGCTGGTGAAGAAGACAAAATTGCCATTTTTAAAGGATATTCTAGTTCTTTGATGCGCCCAACAGCATTCGATCCGGATGTGCCGGTGCTACCAGATGGGGCATCGATTATCTCTATTGATAGAGTCCTTTCCCCTTACAATCCAGAAGCCCCTCGTTATATAGAGCAAGGATTGACTTGGGAGAAAATCCAACCGTTGTTGTTAGAGGTAGGAGTTTAGGTGAGCCATAGCAATGGAATCCTATTTGAGTTGTAAAATTCTCCGATCCTCTTCCTCTCTTACTTGGCGACCTCTGCGTCTAAAGCGCTAACCCGCATAGCTGCTTTAAACCAGTTCGTTAATCGAGATAATGTTCGCGAATCATTTAAGACTACTAAAGTTAGTTGAGCTTTGCGAAGGTTAGGGAAGTGGCCAAGAAATAAACCTTACCTGTTTCAGGCAAGCCAAATCTAATATTTGGATATTGTTAAATTAAGGATTTTTAGGGACAAACTATTCTTGAATACATTACTGAAATCTCAACCTAGCCCCCTGAGATTTCTAGCTAAAATTCAAGAAATTAATCTAGGCTCAATCGCTAATAGTTTGCAAAATGTATTATTCTCAATCGAGATGAGAGCTGACCGTATCTGTCAAATTTTACTGTTTTTATGGAATTGCTCCCGATTAAAAGAAGCGGCTTAGTTGAGTATTATCCAGCGCAACTCAACCAGGTATTTATAAATATTTTGAGCAGTGGGATTGACGCGTTGTGAGAGCAAAACCAGCAATCCAGCCCACAGATTTTGATTCAGACGGAAATAGAAACAGAAAATACTTGGTTTGTATGAGTGCGGATTAGAGATGACGACCTCGGTATTCCCCAGAGATTCAAAACAAACTGTTCGATCCTTTTTTCACGACTAAGCTTGCGGGAAAAGGCACTTGGTTAGGACTGGCAATTTGCGCCCAAATTATGGAAAAGCATCAAGGCAAAATCGAGGTGAATTCGCAGCTAGGACTGGGAACCGAGTTTACACTCGTCTTGCCTAGCAAACATCCGAAGGCGATCGCACTCAGTAGCCACCTTGAGCTAGAGCAAGCCAACGGCAGACCCTAAGAGAGGTTTGGGTTATTCCGGAAGGTGCTATCCTCCACTGTAAGTGTGTTGTGTGTTGGAGTGATTTAAAAATATGGTTTCATCCCCAAGCCGTCCTCAGCTCTCCAGTCCTGTGACTGAGGTAGAGCAAACAGGCATCCGGATTGGTATTAATCCTGCTTCCAGTTTCCTCTCTTTGCCAACAACTCCCCTGTTTGGCACCGATGGCATTCGCGGAAAAGCTGGAGAATTACTGAGTGCCTCCCTAGCCTTGCAAGTGGGTTTTTGGGCAGGTCAAGTGCTGCGGGCATCGGCAACCACCTCAGGGCCGGTGATTTTAGGGCAGGATTCTAGAAATTCCAGCGATATGTTGGCAATGGCACTTGCTGCTGGTTTAACGTCAGCGGGTCTAGAAGTGTGGAATCTAGGGCTATGCCCGACTCCCTGCGTGGCTCATCTCACCAGCGCCTCCCAAGCCGTGGGCGGGGTGATGATCTCTGCCAGCCACAATCCCCCAGAAGATAACGGAATCAAGTTTTTTGGTGCGGATGGTACGAAGTTACCCCCCACGTTGCAGCAGGACATTGAAGCGGCTTTAAGAGGAAGGGCGAATTTCGCCACGTTGAATGGTAGCTGGGGACAGCATTATCATCGACCGGAGTTAGTGACAAATTATCTGGACTTGCTGAAGCGATCACTTGCACCAGGGATCGGCCTAAAAGGTTTACGAGTCGTGCTGGATCTTGCTTGGGGCGCAGCAGTTCATTTAGCACCAGCGGTGTTTCAAGAGATGGGAGCAGAAGTTATCTGCTTGCACGATCGTCCCGATGGCGATCGCATCAATGTAAATTGCGGTTCCACTCACCTCGATTCCCTCCAGTCAGCCGTCAAAGAACACGGTGCAGATTTAGGCTTTGCTTTTGATGGAGATGCCGACCGAGTGATGGCTGTCGATGCCCAAGGTCGCGTCGTTGATGGCGACTATATCCTCTATTTCTGGGGCAACACCCTGCGACAAGCTGGGCAGTTGCCTGGGGATTTGATCGTGGCGACAGTCATGGCGAATTTGGGCTTTGAACGCGCCTGGAAACAGCTAGGCGGTTCTTTTGTGCGGACAGCCGTTGGCGATCAGTACGTACAAGCGGAAATGCTGCGGACTGGAGGAAAGCTGGGCGGAGAGCAATCGGGACATATTCTCTGTCACCATTACAGTCTTACTGGAGATGGCTTGCTGACTGCTTTACATATAGCGGCGCTGGTGAATCGCACTGGGCAATCCCTCTCAGAACTGATTGATGCAAGCTTTGAGACTTATCCACAGCTGCTGCGGAATGTGCGGGTAGAAGATCGCGAGAAAAGACGGCATTGGCAAGAGTGCGATGCCGTGACGAATGCGATCGCTCAAGCGGAAGCGGCAATGGGAGACCAGGGAAGAATTTTAGTTCGCGCCTCTGGCACCGAACCTGTCATCCGAGTTATGGTGGAAGCCGCCAGTGCCCACCTAACAAATTACTGGACAGAACAGCTGGTTCTCGCAGTCGAGCAACATTTGGCGTGATTTTGATTTGAGATGCGTGGACGCGTGGATGCGATCGCCAATCCACGCATCTCAAATCAGGTGTGCCAAAATCGATGGGTACCGGCAGCTCAAGCGCCCCCATGCCGAAATCAAAGCTAAAATCCAAAAAGTCCAAAAATTCAAAACAGCAGTCTCAAACGCCAACCCTAAGTCTTAAGGAGCAGTTACTTCAAAAGCGTAAGGCACAGCAGGCGCGAAAAGAATTCATTCAATTTGTCTTTGCCAGCGTGGGGATTGCCGCCGTCCTTGCTATCTTCCTATTTCTCTCCGCTGGACCAAAAGTAGCCTTAGCTTCTCTAGCTATTCCGGCTCTGGGGTTGTCCTATAAATATCCGCGCAAAGCCCTATGGGCGTTCCTCCTTTACCTACCGATTAATGGCACCGTCACCTATTGGATTGGCGGCGGAAATGTCCTCTTCCAGCTGGCTAAAGATGGAATTTATATTCCCGCACTGCTTGCCCTGATAAAGGAGTGCCAACAGAAAAAGCTGCCCATCCTAATTTCCAAAGATATCAAGCCGAGCTTGTACATTCTGTTGGTTTTTTCAGGACTGACGCTGCTTTTTGTTAACGGCTTCCTACAGTTTTCTGGCGGTAGGTCAGGACAACCCTTTTTGCAGGGAATTTTAGGTCTAAAAGTTTTTCTAGGGTACGTTCCCCTGGCTTTTTGTGCCTACTACCTGATCCGGACAAAAAAGGAATTGCTTTTCCTAACGCGAATGCATCTGGCTCTCGCCATCATCTGCTGTATTCTTGGCTTTATTCAGTACTGGATGCTAACCAGCGGTAGATGTGTTGGCACCAGAGGACTGGTCGCTGATGCCTTGTTTAAAGCAACCCTGGATGCCAAGTGCTTTGTCGGTGGCGCTTTAGTTTACAGTCCAGAAGTCGGGATGATTCGTTTGCCAGGTACGTTTGTATCTCCCTGGCACTGGGCATGGTTCCTGATTGCCAATGCCTTTTTTACCTTTGCGACTGCCTTTTGCGACCCTTCATTTCTCTGGCGGATTGGCGGTTTGTTAGGGATGGCACTCGTCTTCGCCAATGCGGTGATCTCTGGTCAAAGAATTGCCCTGTCGCTAGTTCCCGTCGTCTTCGTACTGCTGCTCCTGCTTACAGGTCAAGTAGCGAACCTCAAACGGTTTATTCCTGTTGGAGTCGGGCTAGGTGTAGTGTTGAGCATCGCCGCCGCCGCCAACCCAGCTTTAATTCAGGAGCGGATCGATAGTTTTGTCAGCCGCTGGAATGCTTCACCTCCCCAAGCATTTATCATGGACCAATTCAATTGGGCAATGAAGAAACAGCGGGGATTTTTGGGACGGGGTTTGGGAACCGCTACCAATTCCACCCGAATTTTTGGTGATGCAGCGCTGGTTGAAACTTACTACCCGAAGATTCTCTATGAAATTGGTCCAGTTGGCACACTGGCGTTCCTAGTGTTCGTGACTTGTTTGACAGCGATTACTTTCAAGATTTACCGCTCGGTAAAAGATAAGAGTTTACGCAGTTTTGGTGCCAGTTTTTGGGTTTTGATTCTAGTGTTGAGTTACAACACTTACTGGTACCCGCTGGATACAGATGTGGCGATTTACTACTGGTTTTGTGCCGGTGTTATTTTTAGATTGCCGGAAATAGACAAGCAGGAACAAGAGAAACGATTAGCAGAGGAAGAAAATGAGGCTCAAACCACGAGGAAAGGACGCCGCAAATCAGCGAACGGAAATGAGGCTCAAACTAAGGAGAAAGGACGCCGCAAATCATCTGGAAGGCGTACTGTCGGCAAAACAAGCCCGGTACCTGCCACATAATTAAGGCAGCGATCGCTCAGTACTCAATTGCATTTCGGAGCAGTAAACCGTGAAGCCTTTGATTTCGGTAATTATCCCCACTTATGGACGTGAAGAACCTTTGCGGGACACGCTCAAAGATGTCTTGCAGCAGGACTACCCAGCCTTTGAAGTTCTGGTGGTCGATCAAACCGCTACGCACCAGCCAGAAACTCAAGCGTATCTTGAGGAATTGGCAAACAGCGGTAAAATTCGCTGGTTTCGCTTAGATTGGGCAAGTTTACCCGGTGCCCGAAATTATGCGGTACGGCGGGCAGTTGGGGAAATTGTGTTGTTTATCGATGATGATGTCCTGCTAAAGCCTGGATATTTAGAGGCTCATGCTCGCAATTATTTAGATCGCCCGGAAGTAGGTGCAGTGGCGGGGCGAGTATTCGACCGGATGAAGTTGGAAGATTCCGGCAATAAGTTGACGATTGAGGATTTGCCCCCAGAAGCGATGGATCCTGGAATTGCCTGGTACCACATAGACTTAGTGCATACCGTGAAGCCGCAGCGCGTTCTGACTGCCAGAGGCTGCAATATGTCTTTCCGGCGAGAAATTTTTACGAAGCACGGACTGCATTTTGATGAGCGGTTTCGAGGGAGTGCGGTGCGCGAAGAGTCGGATTTTTGTCTGAGGTTGCGGCAGACGGGGTATCAGATTTGGTATGACCCCGATGCCGATTTAGTTCACCTGGGAGAAGAAACTGGCGGCTGTCACGATATTAGTACGCGATCGCTCAAATACCAGTTAACCTTTTATCACAACCACTTCCTGCTGGGGCTAAAAAACCTTACCCCAAGCCAATGTCTGCGATTCTTTGCGAAGCTGTTTGACTGCCACGTACTGGGGCATCCTCCCTGCAATAAAAGCGGCTCCCCCTTGAAAATTTTGACTCGCTTTGTCTCCTACACTTTAGGCTTTCTCAACGCACTGGGTACAGTAATCCAATCCAGTTGGGAAGACGGGCAAATTTACACTCGTCAAGATGGTATTTAAACCAAAAGAACGCAAAGTAAACGCAAAGGAAAATTTTCTCTGCGAACCTCCTTTGCGTTAAAAAAAGATTTTCGCTATTAGGAGTTGCGCGATGAGGATTTTGGTCGCCAGTCACACTTATATTGTTGACCTCAACTGCGAGAAACTAAGGGCGTTAGCTCAACTGGAACCCGGAATTGAAGTAACTGTCGTTGTACCTCGCCGGTGGCAGCCTGGGGGTGTCCAAAATAAGACGATTGAAACTCAGCTACGTCAAGAAGGCTCTTTTCAAATCGTGCCGATTTCTAATTTCAGCCAGAACAACCAAGGAATGCTGACCTTTGGGGCTGATTTAATTTCATTGTTGCGCCAGTTTCGACCCCAAATTATTCAAGTAGAACAGGGTTCAAAAGCTTTAGGGTATGCTCAGCTGATTACGCTCAATCGAGTGTTGGGGTTAAAGGCGAAAAATGTGTTTTTTACCTGGTGGAACTTGCCCTACGAGCTAAAATTTCCGGTTTCTTTGCTAGAAGCTTATAATCTCCGACATACTCACGGACTGATTGCCGGAAATCAAGATGGTGTGGATATCTTGCAGCAGCGCGGCTACCACGGCCTTAGCAAGGTGATGCCGCAGCTGGGTGTAGATGACAGACTGTTCTCGCCAACACCCCAGCCAGAATTGGCAGCAAAACTGGGGATTCAACCGGATGAGTTTGTGGTCGGGTTTGTGGGGCGGTTTGTGGAGGAAAAAGGGCTGCTGACGCTGATGGAAGCGTTGAAAGGCTTACAATCACGCCCCTGGAAATTGCTTTTACTCGGTCGCGGCCCATTGCAGTCAGTACTACTAGAACAAGCCGCTGAGGCGGGGATTAAAGATAGATTGATTTTGGTGGAAAGCGTTCCCCATGACGCAGTCCCCTGTTATATCAACTTGATGAATACCCTAGTGTTACCTTCGGAAACGACTTATAAGTTTAAAACTTTGACAGCCGCTGGTTGGAAGGAACAGTTTGGTCATGTGCTGATTGAAGCGATGGCTTGCCAAGTGCCTGTAATTGGTTCTGATTCCGGGGAAATTCCGCACGTCATTGGAGATGCGGGGTTAATCTTTCCAGAGAAAGATGCAGCAGCTTTGCAAAATTGCCTAGGGCAATTGATGGAACAACCAGATTTAGCCCAGAAGTTGGGTAAGCTGGGTTATGAACGAGCGATCGCGCAATATACAAATATTGCATTAGCCAAGCAGCAATTAGATTTCTATCAACAGTTAGTCAAGAGTCAGTAGTCCTTAGAAACTGACAACTAACACCTGACAAACAAAATGAAAATTTTACAAATTGTCCCTTCGATTTCTTTAGTTTATGGGGGTCCCAGTCAGATGGTTTTGGGGCTATCAGAAGCACTGGCGTCTGAAGGGGTAGAGGTGACGGTACTAACAACAAATAGCAACGGAGATGTCGGTCAGCCGCCCTTGGATGTGCCTCTCGACCGTCCGGTGGAACAAAACGGTTATCAGGTGCGTTACTTTCCCTGTTCTCCGTTCCGGCGCTATAAGTTTTCTCTGGATTTGTTGCGCTGGTTAGCAGGACACGCCGCTGAATTTGATTTAGCTCATATCCATGCTTTATTTTCGCCTGTAACCACAGCGGCGGCGACTGTGGCGCGATCGCACCATTTACCCTATTTAATGCGTCCTCTGGGGACGCTAGACCCCGCAGATTTACGCAAGAAGAAGCAGTTGAAGCAAATTTATGCGGCACTGCTAGAACGTCCCAATTTAGCAGGTGCGGCAGGAATTCACTTCACCAGCCCCCAAGAAGCCAAGATTTCCGAACGCTTCGGAACTTCAACGCCGGACGTGGTAATTCCCTTGGGCGTCAAGCAGCCAACGATGCTCCCGAAAGGTCAAGCTAGAAGAGAATTAGGCATTCCGGAGACTCAGCCTTTGCTGCTGTTTATGTCTCGGATAGACCCGAAAAAGGGGCTAAATCTACTGATCCCAGCCTTGGAAAAACTTTTAGAAGAGGGCGCTGATTTCCATTTTGTGCTGGCGGGTGGGAACCCCCAAGATCCAACCTATGAGAACAAAATTCGCGAACAATTGCAAACGTCACCTTTACGCGATCGCACCACTATAACTGGATTTGTAACGGGTGAGTCGAAAACTGCTTTGCTACAAGATGCCGATTTATTTGTCCTACCTTCTTACTACGAAAACTTTGGCATTGCTGTAGCAGAGGCAATGTGTAATGGAACCCCAGTGGTAATTTCGGACCAAGTTTATATCTGGGAGGAAATTCAGCAAGCAGAAGCTGGCTGGGTTTGCGCTTGCGACGTGGATACTTTAACTGAACAATTACGTGAGGCACTGGCTGATGCTTCGGAACGACAGCGGCGGGGAATCAATGCCCAAGAGTACGCTTTGAAAAATTACAGTTGGAAAGCGATCGCTAAAGCAACTATCAAAGCTTACGAGAATATTATTAATAAATTAAGTAAGTAAGTAATAAACAAGTAGGGAGTTAGGACGATTTCTCGCGAGACAAACTTGGAAATCTCCCAGTCGCTGAAAGTGTTTCCCCTTCCTTGATGAGAACCGGGGATTTTGCAGTCCATCGCACTCAGGAATGTCTTTAGCAGGGGATTTTCAGTTGCCTAGAGTGACAATAGGGAGCTAACCTTTAAACTCTAAATTAGTCCCTCCCCCGATCAATCCTAGAACCAATTATGACCCTAACCTCCTCGATTAACAACACGACTCGGCTGCAACTTGCCCCTTTAGAAATCCCAACTCGTCTGCTGCTGGGTCCAGGTCCATCCAATGCCCATCCCGCCGTCCTTCAGGCGATGAATACCCCTCCGGTGGGGCACCTCGATCCAGCATTTTTAACCCTGATGGACGAAATCCAGATGTTGCTGCGCTATGTTTGGCAGACAGAAAACTCTCTCACTATTGCAGTCAGCGGTACGGGAACGGCAGCAATGGAAGCAACCCTTGCCAACGCCACCGAACCCGGTGATGTGGTTCTGGTGGGCGTTAACGGGTACTTCGGCAACCGTCTCGTGGATATGGCAGGACGATATGGTGCGGATGTGCGAACGATTACCAAACCTTGGGGGCAGGTGTTCCCCATAGACGAACTCCGAACTGCCTTAGAAACTCATCGCCCCGCGATTCTGGCTTTAGTCCATGCCGAGACATCCACGGGGGCACGCCAACCGTTAGAAGGAGTTGGCGACCTCTGTCGTGAATTTGACTGTCTGCTATTGGTGGATAGTGTTACCAGTCTGGGGGGCGTGCCCTTGTTTCTGGATGAGTGGAAGGTTGACTTAGCTTATAGCTGTAGCCAGAAAGGGTTAGGTTGTCCTCCCGGTGCTTCGCCGTTTACGATGGGTTCCCGTGCAGTAGAGAAATTGCAACAACGTGGCACGAAGGTGGCTAACTGGTATTTAGATATGACCTTGTTGAGTAAGTATTGGGGCAAGGAACGCACCTATCACCACACTGCCCCGATTAACTTGTACTATGCTCTGCGGGAAGCGTTGCGTTTGATTGCAGAAGAAGGAATCGAAAATAGCTGGACGCGCCATCAAAAGAACGTCGAGTATCTCTGGGAAGGGTTAGAAAACTTAGGACTCGATCTGCACGTTAAACGAGAGTTTCGCCTGCCAACCCTGACAACGGTTTGCATTCCAGAAGGTGTGGATGGCAAAGCGATCGCGCGTCAGCTGCTCAACGAACACAATATCGAAATTGGGGGCGGACTGGGCGAACTCGCGGGTAAAGTCTGGCGTGTCGGTCTTATGGGATTCAACAGTCGTCCAGAGACTGTGGATCGCCTCTTGGACGCATTGAAACAGGTCTTACCTCATTAGTTGAGAATTGAGGGTGCTAAGAGAAACGCACCCTCCAAAAAGGCGATCGCGCGATCGCCTTTTGTCCCAGTTCTGTCTGTCGTGATTCATCAATTTAGTGCCCAGCCTCTAATCAGGCTGTGGCAGCATTTTTATCCCATTTCACTTTACATCTGCAACAGCTCCGTCTATTGCCTCCAATTCCTCAAGGGTTGGTCGAATCAGATTAGCATCAAAAAGTGAATTAATATTAGAAAGTGGAAAGTGTTGTAGTTATGTATATTTCTGGCTAAATGATGATGCCAGTTCATATCTCTTTATTAACCACATCTGTAATCCAATTTTGTTTTTTTTGGCAATATATATCACGCCCATCTCTTCGCTAGTTTCTGGGTAATTATTGTGAGATAGGATGCCAGAAAGAAGGAGAAAAAAGAAAGATGTCACAGCAGCAACTTCAATGGCAAATCCATTCAACGGTTGAACCACCGGCGGCATTTATTGAAGAAGTCAGACTCCACGCCCCAGGATTACCCGGACATTATGCCGCACAGATGTTGTGGCAACGGGGGATTCGCGATATTGAGCAATTATCGGGGTTTTTAAATCCTCAGTTGTATCATCCGGCAAGTCCGTTTGAATTTGGGCAGGAAATGCAATGGGCTGTAGAAAGATTAATCAAAGCCCGTAACGCTGGGGAAAAAGTTGCCATTTGGGGAGATTTTGACGCTGATGGGATTACTGCAACATCGGTTCTCTGGGATGGACTGGGACAGTTTTTTACCCAGCAGCAGCTAGTTTATTACATTCCTAATCGTTTAACCGAGTCTCATGGACTCAATGAACGGGGAATTGACGCCCTTGCCCAAGAGGGAACGAAGCTAATTGTAACTTGCGACACTGGCAGCACAAATCTGAAGGAAATTGAATATGCTCATCAGCTAGAGATTGATGTAATTGTCACAGATCACCACACCTTGCCAGAGGAACGTCCAGCGTTGACAGCTATCATCAACCCCCGCTATTTATCCAATGAACATCCGATGTTTCACCTTTCCGGTGTGGCAGTTGCCTATAAGTTAGTAGAAGCACTTTATGAAACTTTGCCGGATGTTCCTCAACAGCCATTAGAAGATTTATTGGATTTAGTAGCAATTGGTTTAATTGCTGATTTAGTGCAGTTAAGCGGTGATTGTCGCTACCTGGCACAGCGAGGAATTTCAGTGCTGCAACAACAAACCAAAAAGCGAAATCGTCCTGGGGTTGCGCGTCTATTAGAATTGTGTCAGAAAAGTGGCGATCGCCCAACGGACATTTCTTTCGGTCTTGGCCCTAGAATTAATGCGGTTAGCCGCATTCAAGGCGATGCTTCTTTCTGTGTGGAGTTACTCACCAGCCGCGATGAAAAGCGCTGTCAGCAGTTGGCATTAGAAACAGAATTAGCCAATGCCCGTCGTAAATCGTTGCAAAAAGATGTCGCCACTGAAGTTAATAAAAAATTAAGCCAGTTGGACTTATCAACTACCAGCGTTATTGTTCTTTGTGATACTCAATGGCCTGTCGGGGTTTTGGGTTTAGTCGCGGGGCAAGTGGCGCAGGAAACGGGGCGTCCTACGATTTTGTTAAGTACAGAGGGCGACTTGAGTGAAAACGCTTTAGCACGCGGTTCCGCCCGTTCTGTGAATCAAGTCGATCTTTACCAGTTGGTGAAAGCGCAAGAACACCTCTTACATCGATTTGGCGGTCATCCCTTTGCGGCTGGGTTGAGTCTCCTAGTTGATAAAATTCCCCTGTTTACAGAAGCTGTTAACCAGCAATTGCGAGCTTCTGTAGGTACCCCAGATGGGACACCTTTAGCGCCGATTGTGCAGGCAGATTTGGTGTGTACGGTCAGTGAATTAGGAAGAGATTTATTTTGGGAGCTGAAACTATTAGAACCCTGCGGAATGGGCAATCCCGCACCAAAACTGCTCATTCAAAATTGCTGGTTTGAGAATAGTTGGAATAGCAATACTCAGGACTTAAAAGGCGCAAAAGTTCAATATATCAAAACTACTTTTAAAATTCGGGATGACTCTTGCGAAACTGGATTTTCAGGAATCTGGTGGGGACATTATAAGGAAGAACTACCCCAAGGTAGATGCGATGCAATTGTCGAGCTTGATTTTAATAGCTACGAAAATCCCAATAAAGGGATCAGACCTCACTATGAAGTGCGGATAATTGCCGTGCGTTCTTTAGAACAGCCGCAGCCGTTAGGCACTCCGAACCAGATAGACTGGATTTTAGACTGTCGTGAGGAGTCCGCACTTGCTACTGCTGCGCTATCAGTGTTGCCAGTTCGAGAGTGCCCCAGTAGCTGGGATGAGTTGCAAGTGTGGTTCAGGCGGGCGATTCAGGCAAATCAAACCCTCGCGATCGCTTATCCTCCCCCAGAACCTGTTCCCCCCAGCCAAATCTGGCTGCAGCTGTTAGGAATTGCCAAATACCTCAGTCGCACGGGTCAAGAGGCGACGTATACTCAACTGCACCAGAAGTTGGGGATTAGCGATCGCACTTTGCAACTCGGATTAGAAGCAATCTCTCATCTCGGCTTCCATGTCAAACAACTCGACTGGATAATTCAAGTCACTTGGCATCCCCAGGAAAATGCCCCTCATTTTGATTTAGAGAATGGACAATTGCCGAAAGCAGAGGAAGCCATCGAACAATTTATTGCAGCCGTTCAAGAAGAAAAATTTCGCCAAAGGTACTTTTATGAAATTCCTTTGTCTACCATTCAAGCGATGGCTTCTCAAACTACTATTTATTAAAAAATGAGTGGGCGATCGCATTTGTTAGCGGCGTGAGTGCAGGGCGCGATCGCTTCATGGAATCCTTTGATTCCAGAAATTGATTGAATGATGATGTCATGCAAGCCTCAATCGCACTGCCAAATCTTGATAGTATGATCCCGGCTGCCACTCACTAAAGTCTGCCCATCGGGACTAATTGCGATCGCATTCACATCTTTTGAATGCCCCTCAAGAGTATGTAAGACTTCTCCACTCGCCAAGTGCCACAGCTTAATCGTGGCATCTGCACTGCCACTTACGAGCGTTTGCCGATTCGGGCTGAAAGCAACCGCCCTCACCCAGTCTGAATGTCCCTCCAGGGTGCTGAGTAGTTGACAGCTATTGAGATCCCACAATTTAATCGTGTTATCGCTACTGCCACTAGCGAGGATTCTCCCATTGGGGCTGAAGGCGATCGCATTGACATCTCTGGAATGCCCCACTAAAGTCTCCAACACTTGACCGCTACCCAGATCCCACAACGTAATACTGTTGTCACTACTTCCACTGGCGAGGATGTGTCCATTCGGGCTAATTGCAACGGAATTCACCCCGCGTGAATTCCGAAAGGTGTGTAATAGTTCGCCGCTATCCAGGTGCCAAATCTTGATAGTTTGGTCATCGCTACCGCTAGCGATCGCTTGTCCATCCGGGCTAATCGCGACAGATATAGAGATAACCGAGTCTAAATGCCCCGCAATTGTACAATTCACAGTACCCGCAGGCAAGCTCCACAATTTCAGGGTGTTGTCTACACTTCCACTTGCCAGGAGTTGACCGTTTGGGCTAAAAGCCACGGTTAAAACCGGCTTAGAATGCTCAAGGAGAGAATTCAGCAATTTGCCAGTTTTCAGATCCCACAACTTGATCGTGCGATCGAAACCCCCACTAGCGAGAATTTGAGCATCTGGGCTAATTGCAACTGACCCAATCGAGCTTAGATGATCCGTGAGTGTGCTTACCGCTTTCCAGGTCTGAGTTCGTAGCCTTGGTGAAGAGAGGAGAATGGTCGGTCTAGCGGTTGCTGATGAAAATTGTCTCAGTGGCGGTGGGAGTGGCAGTTGTTGTTGTGGCGCGATCGCTGCTAGATTCTTCTGGGGATTCAAATCTTCCAGTACCTCAGCCACTGATTGATATCGCTTTTTAGTGCCATTTTCGATTAGTTTGTCCAGAATCCGACCGAGTTCCTCGCTAACTGGATTATTGACCAAATAATGCCGCCACACCCAAGCATCCTCAGCGGTATCAAATAAATCAAAAGGAGAAACTTGAGTTAGTAAATAGATGCACGTCACCCCCAAACTGTACAAATCGCTGGCAAAAACGGATTTTCCCCTAATTTGTTCGGGGGCAATATATTCAGGAGTACCAATCGTGGTTCCAGTTTTCAGCAGCGCTGTTCCCGTCACATATTTCGCCGCCCCAAAGTCAACCAGAACTATCTGTCCATCAGTTCGACGAATGATGTTAGCAGGTTTGATATCCCGATGAATGACGTTGTGTAAGTGGATAAACTTCAGGACAGGCAGCAAACTGTGAAATAACTCCCAAATCTGGGTTTCTTTAAATGCACCTTCTAAGACCAGTGCTTGAGCTAAATTTTGCCCCTGGATAAACTGTTGGACTAAATATTGCTGGTTATCTTGGCTAAAATGTGCCAACAGTTCGGGAATCTGTGGATGTTTGCCTAATTCATCCAACCGCACTGCTTCTTGTTTAAATAATTCTGCTGCTTTTTGGGCGTTGTTGGTGCCTAATGCTTGGGGAGCAAACTGCTTGATTACGCAACGCGGCTTCGAGGGTTTGTCTTCATCTACTGCCAAGAAGGTTTTGCCAAAGCCACCTTGACCAATGAGCTTGATAGCTCGGTAGCGCTCTCTTAGCAATAATTTCGAGCCACAACCTTGGCAAAATTTACTCCCATTTGGATTGCTGGTGGCTGTCAGGCAATCGGGATTCAGACAATAGCTCATACGGGCAACGAATCAGCTGAGTGAGTCTATCGTAACCGTGTCAGCAGCCGAATCATCGCACTATAAGTGACCCAGCGATCGCTACTGAATATTTCCCTGGTGTTCGCACTTAAAACCCCTTTGACGCCAATCTTTGATATCTACATCCTTCAGGGGAATTAATTTTGAGCATTTAGGTTCATATACCTGACTCACCGTCGCCCACAACAAGCTACGAAATACGTCCAATCCTGTCTTGAAAGAGGATTCTCGATTGCCAGGAATGCCTTGTTCCGGAACAATTTCTGGCTCTACCCAAATGCCATGAACGCCTATGAGAATCTGTGCCAGCCACTTAGCTCGCGGTAGATGGGTGCCGGAAGTGATTAATTTGACTTTTTTTACTCCCCACTCGCGTAAAATCGGCACACCATAGTAGAAGTTGCCAAAGGTGGAGTCTGCACACTTTTCTAACCAAACTTGCTCTATCGGAGCATTTTCCCGTTGAAAAATTAGCAAAATGCAAGGTTCGGCAGAACCTTGAGAAATTAATATACGGGTTTTCGGGTATTCTTTTGCTAGCTGAGCTACGTATATTTCCCTACCAATACTACCGCCTAAAACAAAATAGGCATCCACTTTCCCGGACGCTGCCGAGCGCAGAGTTAGCATAATAGTTAATAACCATGTCCCCAAGATGACGCTAAAGATAGCGATTCCCGGTAGCAGAAGTCGTCGCCATCGTCTGAAACTACCCGGACTAGCTGAGTTGATGCGATCGCGCACAGTAAAACTACCTCTGCGTTTTCCGGGCATTTTGAGACTTTGAGTAGGGTATTGAACCGATGCTTAACACTACTTTAGCTAGCCAACCAATTTTGTTGTTCTTTTACTGTGGTGGCGATTACACTTAGGTATACAAAAATTTTTAGGAGAGTCTAGTTAAATTTAGACTGTTATCCTTGTTACAGAGACGAATAAGGAGGACACTGGGCGAACTGGCACAAAATTCATGCAGCCTGGTTAATTAACCTGAGTATCTTGGAAATAGTTCGTTTCAGGCGTCACGCGGTATCTACACATTAAACCCCACCCGTTCGAGCCATCGTTCATGAATCCATCCCCAAAAAACTTTTCCTTGCTCCATGTTGCCTTCTTTGGTGGAGCGATCGCCACGACAGCAGCTTTGTCTTTCTTTGGCTCCTCCGTTCGCGCTGCCCTACAGGAAAGCCCAAAATCAGTTGTCGATGAGGCATGGCAAATTGTCAACCGCGAGTATGTTGATGGCACCTTTAATCAGGTGGATTGGCAAGCAAAGCGGCAACAGATGTTGAAGAAAAACTATAATTCCCGCGAAGATGCCTACAAAGCAATTCGGGAAGCACTGGAAACCTTGGGCGATCCCTACACTCGCTTTTTAGACCCCAAACAGTTTCAAGCACTCACCAGTCAAACCTCCGGCGAACTCTCTGGCGTCGGTTTGCGCTTGGAACTCAACGAAAAGACTCAGGCTCTTACCGTTGTAGAACCCATTGAGAATTCCCCAGCCGTGAAAGCGGGACTCCAGACTGGGGACAAGATTTTGAAAATTAATGGCAAAGCCACGAAAGGGATGAGTGTGGAGGCTGCCGCTAACCTGATCCGGGGTGAGGTGGGAACGAAAGTTACCCTGAATCTCTCACGAGAAGGAAAAGGCGACTTTGATGTGACCTTGACCAGAGCGCAGATTGAAATAGCCGCTGTCCGCCAGTCGGTCAAGCAGGAAGGCAAGTTGCGCGTTGGCTATATCCGTCTGAATGAGTTTAGCGCTCACTCCGCAGAGCAGATGCGCCGCGCCATCCAATCTTTGAATAACGACAAAGTAGATGCTTTTGTGTTGGATTTGCGGGGAAATCCGGGTGGGTTATTGCACGCGAGTGTGGAAATTGCCCGGATGTGGATGGATAAAGGTGCGATTGTCCGTACCGTAGACCGCAAGGGAGACAATGAGGCATTTACGACAAATGGCACGGCGCTGACTCAGTTACCCTTGGCGGTGCTGGTAGATGGCAACTCGGCAAGCGCCAGCGAGATTCTCTCAGGTGCGTTGAAGGATAATCGTCGAGCCACCATTATTGGCTCTCAAACCTTTGGCAAAGCCTTAGTGCAGTCGGTACATTCTCTCTCCGATGGTTCGGGTTTAGCAGTCACGATTGCCCACTACTACACGCCCAACAATACGGATATCAGCCACAAGGGGGTTACTCCTGACATCAAGATTGACCTGAACGACGACCAGCGAAAGCGTCTGGGGACGAATCCATCGCTAGTGGGAACCCAGCAAGATCCCCAATATGCTCGTGCGATCGCGGCTTTGGAAAACACCCGCTTTGCCCAACCCAATAAACCTCAACGGAGCCGACCGATTAGCGTCCGGTAAGTGCGGAGGAAGTAAGGACTGAGGAGTGAGGAGTGGAGGGCTAGACCTTACTCCTCACTTTTCTGTAGCTGGCTAACTAAGTGAACGAGTTCTGGCAAAATTAGCTGTTGGATGGCAAGTTTAACGGCATTGGTAGAACCGGGGATAGAAAATACCAATTTGGTTTGATAGACACCGGCAACGGCGCGAGATGCGATCGCCCGCGAGCCAATTTCTTGATAACTGAGAAACCGAAACAATTCGCCAAATCCAGGCAAAATTTTTGAGAGCAAGCTTTCTAGAGCGTCATAGGTGGTATCTCTCGGCGCAATGCCAGTGCCTCCATTGAAGATCAAAGCATCTAGATCCGGGCGTTGAGCGAGTGCTTGCAACTGCGCCCGAATTTGCTCCGGTTCATCTTTGAGAATGGCGTACTCTGAGACTGCGTGACCGGCATCTCGGAGTAACTGTTTAATCAATTGACCGCTTTTGTCGGTTTCGGGCGATCGCGTATCGCTAACGGTGATAACAGCGCAAGTCACTGTCATCCTCTCTGGGTCTGGGTGAGGCAGATTGGTCATGGGTAAGCTATTCCCTTAACGGTTTTAAGTTTTTAAAAACGGGCTTTTCTGGGATATCTTACTGCCACACGGATATCCGGCTTAACCCATTCCTCCGAATCTTGACTCCTGACTTTACTTAAGACTCGGTAGGGGCGCTGGCATTCAACACTATTCGGTTAAGGCAATATTTAGTGGAAATTGCCCGTCTATAGAGACGCATTAGCGAAATGGTGCATTCGCGCGGCGGCACGTTAGTGCAGTGCAGCACCATTTCGCGTCTCTACTGGAGGTTATTCGTCGGCAATATTAGCGTATCCGAAGCGGATTGCATGGGCATTGCCTGTGCCCGTAGCACTTAGCGCTTTATTTAGGACTGGCTAAGTTCCAAACCATGATCTTTTGCATACCGTTGCATGAAGCGCATGAAGCGATCCCATTCTTCAGGAGACTTCATCAGGTAAGTCGCTTGGAGGTCTTTTGCTTGACCGTTGACAAATACGCCCTTGACTTCTCTGGTCAACAGTTCTCCTTCCTCGTCAACCATGTACATCCCAGTGATTTCTCCTGAGGTTTCGGTATTAAAGGCATTGGGGCTTTCAAAATAAAACGTAGCGGTGCCATGAGCGCCACTCTTAGAGCGGGTTAGCTTTACATCCGGGATGACTTCTTCGTTGATACCTCTGGAAAATTGAATTTGAGCCATAATTCTGCCACCAAGTTTTTATGATAGATAACTTAACATTTTCTCATTATTTAGAGCGGACTGCTTCAGCTTTTACGGGTGCTTTTGGGCACTTTAGTACCTCTGATACGACCAAGAGCGTGAGTTAGGCGATCGCGTTCAAGTTGCTATTAGACATTTTTTTCTAAAAATTGGCAAAAATAAGCTTTTTCAAGGCATTTAGTAATAATTAATCTTTCAAACTCGACAATGCTACTCTAAGTGATGCTAGAAGGGAAAATTCGCTCAGAATCACCGATGCGATCGCTTTTTTGGGGTGAGATGAATTCTAAATTTTTTTCTCAGACTCAACTGCTTAATTCGCATCATCGCCTTCAATGATGCGCCGTTCGCTAGCTGTAGAGGTTAGTAGGGGTAGTAGTGCTTCCATCGCTGGAGTCGTTTGTGCAAGCACCCGTGATGAGTTAGGGATGCTGCCCTAACTCAATCACTCAAAATTTCCCAACGATCAAAAAACAGTCATCAGGCAGGATGAAAGTAAAAAGCTGCTCCCAAGACGATGTAGGTTGCTAAGAGCAGTACACCTTCTAACCAGTTAGAGCGTCCGTCTAGGCTGATAAGATTGGCAACAGTGACAGCGATCGCTACCGCAATCACTTCAAAAGGATTGAAGTTGAGATCCATTGGTTGACCAATTACAACTCCTACCAGAACTAAAATTGGAGCTACCAGCAGGGCAACTAATAAACTAGATCCCATCGCCACAGAAACAGATAAATCCATATTGTTTTTGAGAGCGACGTTGACCGCAGTTACATATTCGGCTGCACCGCCAACGAGAGGTAACAGAACAACACCTGTAAATAAGGGAGTCAAACCCAAACCCTTTGTTGCTTCCTCCACCACTCCCACAAAAATCTCTGACTCAAAGGCAACTGCAACCGTAGAGATTACTAACACACCAATCCAGAGCCAAAGATTCGGTTTGTGGGCAGTTGATTCAGCTTCAGAACCTACTGAATTTGGTGAGTCTAAATCGACTAATCCCACCTCGTAAAGATAGCTATGGGTTTTTAAAGAAAACAGTAGCGTCAGAGCATAAACTACGATTAACACAGTGGCAACTGTGAGGGAGAGATTGCGAATAGCATCGAGTGGAACACCATTTGAGGTATTGATGACTGTCGTGGGCAAAATAAGGGCGATCGCAGCTAGCGTCATAGAGGAACCATTCACCCGCGCCACAATCGGTTTGAATTCCTGTTCTTTATAGCGCACTCCTCCTAATAGCATGGAAAGTCCCATGACTAGGAGTAAGTTACTGATAATTGTTCCAGTGATACTTGCTTTTACAATGTCAACCAAGCCAGCATTGAGAGCAGCTAGGGCAATAATTAGCTCGGTCGCATTTCCAAAGACTGCATTTAATAATGCACCAATCGAAGGCCCTGTAACGATGGCGACTTCTTCAGTCGCAGTGCTTAACCAAATTGCTAGGGGAACGATAGCGATCGCTGATGTGATAAAAACTGCAAGCGAACCCCACTCTAAATATTCAGCGGCAATTGAAATCGGTACAAAAATTAGCAGGACGTAAGAAATAATTTTCTTGATTGACATAGCAAATTGTGGCTGAAATTGCAGAGCATGATGAATTTCTCCCACCCGATGAGACGTAAACAAGCAGCAATGAGTTCTCCCCTGGATAGTTGAGACGAGTCATGCTTTCACTGCTTGATGTCATCGAGAATTGGGCACCTCTCACCTCTGTAAGAATATCTGGAAACTTGTCAATTGCACCCTGCCGTTTCTCGTATGCTGATGGAGAAGCAGGAGGACTCGATGCCAGACGACAAACGAGAGGAAGGAAGAACCGCGCTGCCCCCCAATCGAGTGGGAGTGGCTCTGATAGCTGTCTCCGCGACGGGCTTTGCAACGCTGGCGATCTTCGCTAAGCTTGCCTATGCGGAAGGGTTAGATTTGCCTAGTACCCTGGCTTGGCGGTTTACAGGCGCGGCGATGGTACTCTGGGCTTGGCTAGTGTGGCGAGACGAGTGGCGCTTAAAACCGCAAGATGCGATCGCGTCCACCCTTTTGGGAGGTGTGGGGTATGCGATTCAAGCAACTCTGTTTTTTGGCGCTCTCGCTCATACCAGCGCTGGCGTTGCAGCTTTGTTGCTTTACACCTATCCCGCCTTTGTCACTGTCTTGACGTGGGTAATCGAAGGCGATCGCCCTGGCTTCTACCGGAAGATTGCCCTCGGTTTAGCCCTCACAGGCTGTTTGCTGACTGCTGATTTAGGTGGAACCACCGTGCAGCCTTTAGGGTTGCTGCTGGGGATCGCATCGGGAGCCTGGTACGCACTTTACTTGACCTTTGGGGCGAGATTAGTGCGATCGCTCTCTCCGGTGACAACCAGCGCCTATCTGTCCTTGGGAGCCGCCCTATCTTTTATGGGAGCCGCTTGCTTGGGGCGGGGGCTAATTTTCCCCCAAACGACCGTCGCCCTAGGGACAGTAGCCGGATTGGCAGCGATCGCCACGGTGCTGCCCATCATTACCCTGTTCGCGGGGATTCAGCGGTTGGGAACCTCCAGAGCTGCCATTCTCTCCACCATTGAACCCGTGGTGACGGTGCTGCTGGGAATCGTTTTCCTGGGAGAGCAACTCGTAGGCAGACAAATATTGGGAGGGTTACTGGTAGTCAGTTCGGTAGTGTTAATTCAGGCGTTCCCTCAAGATTAGGCGCTTGATTTACCCTCGCAGGGGTCTTGACGCAATTTGATCCCTTTGCTAAGTTCATGAATGAATGAACTTATTGCATAAAACTTAAACAAAAGAGTGATAAGTTCCATAGCGACCTAGAAAAAAGTGGCTTTTGCCAAAATTCTCAGGTACGCAGTCAATTTTCAGAATTAGACCCAATTAGACGCTTCCCCCTATGTTCAGCAGCCGGTTCAGCAGCAGTTTTTACTTTTATTGGTTTAGGACGGTTCACCGGCAGTGAATCCAGTGCCCGCATTGGAACCGCCCGGTGAACCGCAGAGTAAAATCTGCGGTTTTTTGTTTTAAGGAGCAACTTTTCATGGTGATGACCTATTTCAGTAGCTGGTTTTATGGCTTTTATTTTTGGCCCACAAGTTCCGGGTAAATAGCGTCATGCCAATGAATCGTCTATAGCCCGGAACTAGAAAAGGTTCCGGGCTTTTTTGTTAACTATCTCGCCCTACCCAATCTTTTAACTTCAAGGAGACTCGAACCATGATTAACGCCAAACTTGCCTCGCAATCCCACGCCAATCACCAAACTACTGTCAAACTTTCCGAACAAGTTTCCTTCGGTGGAACGGAACTTGCAATCGTTGGGGGGCCTTGTACAGTGGAAAGCTTGGAACAGATGGAAACGGTCGCTAGCCAACTCGGCGCTGCACCCGTTCAGGCGCTGCGTGGCGGTGTCTACAAACCCCGTACCTCTCCCTATGCGTTCCAGGGAATGGGAGTGGAAGGACTCCAGATTTTGGCAGATGTGCGATCGCGTTATGGCGTACCCGTCGTCACAGAAGTGATGTCAATTGGGCAAATAGAAGCGGTTGCGACTCACGCGGATATGCTGCAAATTGGGAGCCGCAATATGCAAAACTTCGATTTACTGAAAGCTTTGGGACAAGCTGGCAAGCCAATATTGCTCAAACGTGGTCTAGCTTCTACGATTGAAGAATTTGTCATGGCGGCTGAATATATTTTAAGCCACGGCAATCCTGATGTGGTGCTGTGCGAACGGGGTATCCGCAGCTTCGATAACTATACGCGCAATGTGCTAGATTTAGGCGCGGTAGCGGCTTTGAAGCAGATAACCCACTTGCCAGTCATTGTCGATCCGTCTCATGCCGTCGGTAAGCGGGAATTGGTGGCACCTTTGGCAAAGGCTGCGATCGCCTGTGGTGCAGATGGCTTGATTATTGAATGTCACCCAGAACCCGAAAAATCCGTTTCCGATGCTCGTCAGGCGCTTTCTTTAGAAGATATGGTGGATCTCGTTCATAGTTTAAGACCTGTAGCCGCAGCGGTTGGGCGACGTATATCCGAAGTAGGGGCGGGTTTCAGTTTAAAACCCGCCCCTATTCATTTCTCTGCCAAGAAACCATGTGGACTTACAGCTTAATCTTATTGATTGATTCTGCCGCGATAGCAATCCTCTTTAAGTTGTACGCGAGTATTCGTCCGCCTTGTAGAGATATGGATTATGGCGTCTCTACAAGAGTTCGCGAATCATTTAGGATTGCTATATTTGCGTTCCTTCCTAGCTCCCTTTTTAAGGGGGTTGGGGGGATATACCGCAATTTATTCTTGTGGAAATATCCAAGTCCATCGCACATTTTTGAGTGTCTTTAATTGACGTAGAGGCGCGATAATCCTTGCTTCTACAAGGCAGGAGAAATATTAAGCAGAATTACATCACATCTTTATTTTTTATTCTCACTCGCTCATAAAACTCCTCCATCACTTCAATAAAAGAACTATCTTTCTTCCAAAAAGGCGGATAATCACCCTGTTTTTTAATCAAAATTGCTGGCAAACTTGCCAAAGATGCCACTTCAACCGTTTGAGGCAGTCGCTTAGTCCCCAGCCAAAATTCTCTGGGATTTATCTTCTCAGGAACCGGAACTTTTTCCAGTGGTGTATAGTAAGACGCTGAGGATTCTAAAGGGATTTCTTTTGCTGTGAGTTCAGTAGATAAAACCTCACCTAAAGGAGATTTTGCCAGTTCCGCTTGCAGTGCTTCTTTAGATAAGCCTCTGAGTTCAAACAACAGAAACGGATTGTGGTCTAATTGGGACGCTACCAAGTAGTAGACACCCGCGATGTGTTTGCAGGGATTGGCATAATCTGGACAGGAACAGTTTGTTTTAAAATCTTTACGATTGTGGGGGAGAAGATGCAATCCCAGGTCGGAAAAAGCATCTTCAATATTATCGGGAACTTCATTCATCAGCAGCTTAGAGACAAAGCTAGCTTTTGATGAAAGGTGTTTAATCGCCTTCGACCAACTGGATTTATCAATCGGTGTAATTTCAATATTTATAATATAGGTCGGTTCTTTGTAAACTCCAAAATAGGGATTGACTGAACCTTTAACAACAGCATTAATTTCATTCTGGTCAATTTTGTAGTGGAGAACTTTTCCTCCATTCGCATAAGAACGTCCTCGTCCTAATCTCGCAGGATCGGTAAAAGCTTCTAAGGCTTGAATGAAGCGTTTTCCCCACCAGGTACGGCTAAATTGAGCCATGATTACTCCAAGATTGCAGCTTTGTTAAGTGAAATCAGTTGTTTAAAGGCTTCGTTATCGAGTTCTGTCAGCCAAGCTTCATCGGTACCGACAACAACAGAAGACAGCTTTTTCTTATCTTCAATCATTTTATCGATGCGTTCTTCCAAAGTTCCAATGGCAATAAATTTGTGAACAAATACATTTTTATTCTGACCAATCCGGAAAGCTCTATCTGTTGCCTGATCTTCGACAGCGGGGTTCCACCAGCGGTCAAAGTGGAAAACGTGATTTGCTTTCGTTAACGTAATGCCAACGCCGCCAGCTTTGAGAGAGAGAATAAACACCGATGGTTCTGTTTCTGGATTTTGAAATTCGCTAATCATTTGTTCTCGCTTGTTGCGGTTGGTGCCTCCGTGAATGTAATAAGTGTTGTAATGGTAAGTATGTTTGAGGTATTTTTCTAGAGAGTCGCAAATTTCCTTGAATTGGCTAAAAATCAGCAAACTTTCGCCTTCAGAAATTGCTTCCTCGACCATTTCCGCCAGACGGCTGAGTTTATGCGATCGCGCGGTTGAAAATTCGCTCCCATCTTGTAAAAATTGCGCTGGATGATTGCAGATTTGTTTCAGCCTCAGCAAGGTTGACAAAATTAACCCTTTGCGCTGAATT
The DNA here is from genome assembly GCF_014698845.1 of Coleofasciculus sp. FACHB-1120. Classification (NCBI taxonomy): domain Bacteria; kingdom Bacillati; phylum Cyanobacteriota; class Cyanophyceae; order Coleofasciculales; family Coleofasciculaceae; genus Coleofasciculus; species Coleofasciculus sp. FACHB-1120. The sequence goes on from NZ_JACJTV010000023.1 coordinate 63,521, forward strand.
CCTTCGGAATCATTAATTTTTTCGCTCACATCTTTAACGACAGCTTCATAAAGAGAAGCTTGTTCTTTCGTCAAATTGCAATATAGTTTCTGTTCAACTTTATCCGGCAGATCGTTAATAATTGATTGGTCGGTCTTGACTCGACGTAAAATAAAAGGCTCTACTAATTTCTTCAAGGTCGCAGACTTTACCCGATTATTATCTTTCTGAATTGGGATCTCAAAGCCTTTCCGAAATTGTGCTTCTTTCCCCAGGTAGCCAGGATTTAAAAAGTTAAAAATTGACCATAAATCTAGTAACCTATTTTCTACTGGTGTTCCCGTTAGTGCCAGTCGATGGTTAGCAGTCAACTTTAAAATTGCCTTGGTTTGAGCCGCTTTAGGATTTTTGATATTTTGCGCTTCATCCACTACCACTCGATGCCACTTTAGACTATGCAAAAGTTTTTCATCTTTTCGAGTTAAAGTAAACGATGTAATCACTACATCATGCTTAAGACAAGCTTCTTTAAAATCAGCGACTTGTTGAATGCGGCTAGTGCCATGATGCACCATTGCTTGTATATGAGGCGCAAATTTTTCGATTTCTTTTTGCCAATTTCCGACAACGGATGTTGGTGCAATCAGCAAAGTCGGTAGGATTGAATCTGCCGATTCTTTTTCATTGACCAACCGAGCAATTACTTGAACCGACTTACCCAATCCCATATCATCAGCAAGACAACCATTTAGACCGAGCGTTTCTAAATATTGCAACCAGGACACGCCGCGTTTTTGGTATTCGCGTAAATTTCCTTGCAACCTTGGCGGATTTTGAACCGGCTCCAGTCTACTTTTATCCTCCAATTTCGCCATCATTTCTGACAATGTCTGGTCATGCTCGACCTCAATATCATCCTCCGTTGCTGCGGCTAATTTCATGAAATCTAACAGAGTCATTTCTGGCTGCTCTTTAGCGTGAAATTGCCAGAATTCCAACATTTGCTGCATCTTTTCTTGGTCTAGTTCTATCCACTGACCGCGAAATTGTACCAATGGTGTTTTCGCTTGGACGAGTTGCTGCCATTCTTTTTGAGTAACCGGATGACCGCCAATTGATAGCTCGTATTGATACTCTACAATCGCGTCTAAACTAAAGTATCCTTTGTTAGCAGCTTTGGATTTACCAACGCTTCGAGAAGACGTTTTCAGCCGAACTCTGGCTTTCCGACGACCATCCGGCGTCCACCAGGCGGGAACGATGACTTTGTAACCGGAATCTTCTAATACCCAGGCGCTTTCTTTGAGAAATTCAAAGGCTTCTTGCAGATTAAGTTGCAACCCAATTGGCTGGTCGGTTTCCAATCCCTGCCATAGTTTAGGATACATCCGCGCTGCATATCCCAAATTCAAAAGCAGATTATTTTCAAAATCTTTGCCAAAGTATTTTTGAATATTTTTTTTAGTTTTCTGATTTAGTCGCCAATAATCTCCTAAGGAAAGTTTTAAAGAGGGATCTTGTTTGGAGTTAGCCAAAAAAGTAATTTGCCAGTTATCGGTTTCCGAGCTAGCTTCTTTTAACTGAAAGCAGAGGTCAAAATTTCCTGTATTTTGGCTGCGGGTTAGTTTGGCTTTCCAGGCATACCATTGTTTGTATTCTTCTAAAGCTTTTTCGGTAGTTTGTGGGTTCTTAGCATCCAAGTAAAAACAATCATAAAGGATAGTATTTGCAATCTGTTGATTGAATTTAGCAGTCGAGGGAGTTTGGGTAATTATTTCATGCAACAGACATTCAGAAAAGTGGCAGAGAAAGCTTTCTTTAGAAAAGAATTCAACTGTTGTCCGAGGTACGGAAGAACCGGCAACGCAAACTAGAGGCATATAGTCTGCGTATCTTTGAATTAAGGTTTCGTATTTTTCGGAAACAATCTCCCATCCTGAATAAATTTCAAAGGGATTCGCTGTTTGCTTGCGTTTTCCTTTGGTTACAGCAGGAAGTTCTCGATATTTGAGGCTGGGAATATATTGGTCTTTGAATATAATTTGTTTGAAGGCTTGGGTATAGTGATACCAAAATAGGAGGTCTGAACCAATGATAATTTCGCCAAGGTTATGTAAAGCCAAGAAGTGAATATCATTGAGCAGTTTAATAACATTGCTAACCTTGGTATAGCTATAACTGCCGGTTTTTACCCTAGTATTGACTTCATAAGTATCGATTTCCCAGTCTGTAAATCCTTCATAGTCTTCGTTAACTTCTTCTTCCAAATATTTAATTAATTCAGGAGAAGGAAGAGGCTGGTTATTTGCGGTGGGAAGGGCAATGTATTGAGTAGAAATATTCTCGTTAATCTTATGATAAGGTGCTGCGATTCCCAGTTCATTGGTTAGAAAAGCTTCCAAGTCGTCTTTTGCAAGATGGCTGGGATGGAGGTTTTTTTGCGAGTTGCAGCGTTTTTTTAAAATTGAGGTTTCTACCCACAGGTAAAATGCACCTGTTTGTAGGAAATTAGCTTCTGCCTTAGGAATCCAAGTACCGTGGAGGATTTTCATAGGTAGATGCCTCAAGGATTTTTCTGAAATTGTAGCGGGTTAAGGATGCGAACTTCTCGCAGAAGCCGTCCCTTGGGGACATTGCTTCTTATCTGTTGCAATTATTTAGCTGTTTGCGTCCCTACTGTCAAGTTTTCTAACTGGGTTTTGGATTAAAAAATGTAACGGTAAAAGTTAAAATCCGAGCAAAGGAGAGATTTCTACAAAAAACAAAGATTGATCATAGAAAGGCAGCCAAGATGTCAGGCGGTTACTTTCTGTTGTGGCTGCGGCTTTTGGAGGGATTCACCTTCTTGGGAATAGGCTTGTACACATAGCTGCTGTGGTTGCTGTATACACAGTTACAGCCCGGAACTTTCCCGCCAGAGATAGATGTTAGCAAAGCTGGGAGTTGCCACCACAGACTGACAACGGTTCTACCGCTAGCACGACAACAATTAAATTGGCGATTGTTATTCTGTTTAAGGAAAACAAAACACCGGATGGGCGTTATGCCGCAGTGGCCCAGTATCGGACATCAAAGAAGAGCGACGTCAGATGTCAGAACGGTTTAAATAACAAAAAGCATAGATGGTGTGGAGTTTTTGTCGCTTCCTCCACTTTGTTACTACCGAGGGGAGGCGCAACCCTCCATCAGAGCGGTCTTAGGTAGTAAACGCTTTCGCTGTAACAACTCATTGTCTATATAAAAAAGCCTTGACTTCTTAAGGAGTCAAGGCTCTTCTGTCTGATTATGTTATCTCCATCCTAAATTATTTGTGAAGGCAAGATCCTAGACTTCCAGTCAACCAATGTTGAGGATAATTTACTCCATCAATCTAGTGCGTTCATTAGCGCCCCAATGGTTGCAAACTCGCGCCAACTTTCACCCGCGAGTTTTGCTGCCATACAAGCTAGTCCTTTACCGGCGATCGCATTCCTGACTATCATGATCGCGATCGCCCATAATTGTGGCGTGTTGACTAAGCCGATTTGTGTGTTCAAGCGCTTACATCCTGATTTCCGTTCCCAAACTTTTTTAAGCAAGTTTTTGCAACATAACCCAGAAAGTTGCTCTCGAAATCCAGGGGATATTGTTCATATGAGAATATGCCAAACCGCGTTAGGATGAATACAGAATCAGTAAGTTGCTATAAGACTTTAACCTGCTGAGTGTGCGGCTTTCTATTCAGAAAATACACCTTTTGGTATTTAGGATCAGGTTCTGATCTCTTCTCCTTACTGCCGTTAGATGCCTTTTCTAACACGGCTAAATGAAGGAAACTCCTCATGTCAGTATATAAAGATCCTCATCAGCCAATAAAAAATCGACTTCTTGCCGCTTTGCCTGCCGAGGAGTACGAACGCCTGGTTCCCCACCTACAACTCGTCTCGCTCCCACTCAATCAAGTCCTCTACGAAGTTGGTGTACCAATTGAATACGTTTATTTTCCCCAACAGGGAATCGTTTCTTTACTCAGCGTGCTGGAAGATGGCTCAACTGTGGAAGCTGGAATGGTGGGCAATGACGGAATGGTGGGTCTCCCCGTAATTTTGGGAGGCAACAAAACCAGCAACCGAGCGTTGGTGCAGGTCACAGGCAATGGCATGAGAATGAAGGCAGAGCTGCTCAAATCTGAGTTTAACCGGGGAAAGGCGCTGCAAAGCTTACTGTTGCGCTATACGCAAGCAATGCTGACTCAGGTTTCTCAAGGAGTTGCCTGCAACCGCATGCATACGTTAGAAGAGCGACTTGCTCGGTGGCTGCTAACCGTTCAGGATCGTGTAGAATCAAACCAGTTTCCCCTCACTCAGGAATTTATCGCCCAGATGTTGGGTACGCGCCGTTCTGGCGTCACCGTGGCTGCGGGCACCCTCAGCAAAGCGGGAACGATCAGCTACAGCCGTGGCAAAATCACCATTCTGAATCAAGGTGACTTGGAAGCGATCTCCTGCGAGTGTTATGGAATTATTAAAGCCGAGTTCAGTCGGTTGCTTGACACGGAACACCGTTAGATGGTGGCTCTCGTTTGGATGCAATAGACACTCGGAACCTCACCCCCAACCCCTCTCCGTTCACGGAGAGGGGTGAATATTGAACCTCTCCTCGTGAACGGGGAGGGACAGGGGTGGGAGAGAAATTATTTTTAAATTTTCTGTTTTATAGTATGTGCGAAAGCGAACAGACAGCATTAGCGATCGCGTTTATTGTTGAGATAGTGTTCAGTGTAACTTTATCTGAAACTGTCATTTTGCGCGGTGTCCTAAGCGCTACTAAGAAGAGCCAAGCACAAAGGGCACAATCATCGTTCATGCTGAGATGCTACCACACCAGATGCGCCGCTTCTCGTCTACGCTCTGCTGATGCTGCATTCACCATGACAGAGAAAGTTGCACATCCTACATTAAATAGAAAGTGAAGCTCCGTCGTGTTGCCAAGTGTAAGGGCGAGAATGGCATACTGACAAATGTGATGAGTGATAGGTCAGAGCAACGCTGAGGGGAGAAGGCTTGCTGACCACGAAGTATCCTTAGATGCCGATAAATCTTTTGAATTTATCTTATATGTCCGAAACCGGACAGACGCTACTGCTACTCGTGTTTATGCTTGAGATAGTAGAGTATAGCGTCCTCTCGTAGCCCTTGTTGTCTCCTTTAACAGACGACTGAATCAGGAAGTTTCCATCTGTCAGGTTCAAAGGAAATAAGAGGTGTGAAATGAATAATTTAACAGCAATGCCTTTTAAATATGACGATACAAACCAAGAAAGACAGGTAAAACTTTGGGGAAATGCTTGGAATAAGCTGACTCCAAAACAGAAAGAATTAGTTTCTGAAATTCTTGGGAATTTAAACAAAGAAGTGTAGAAGCCTGGTAGTGCGCCCCATTGCCAAAGATGCGGATAATCATCGTTCATACTGCCTTGCCCTCAACGTTGGTTGCTTTGATACCAAGGTAGGCTAAAGGCCTCTTTATCTTTTGGAATATCTGTTAAGGAATGTTCTACTTTGTGAGGATGAGGCTAGATGTATTCACCGCTAAAGTCTATTACAGCGATCGCAATTTATTTTGATAAAGCCAGAAAGCAAAATCCCGCCTTGCACCGCTTGCGGTGCAAGGCGGGATCGATTCTAAACAATTCGTAAAAAAATCTACCCGATTTGACAATTCGCTATACTTTTAAATCTCAAGATAATGATGCAAACATCACAATCACCTGTTTATAATACTCCTCCCCGGACTAAAGCTGCTTATGAGTTAGAAGTTTTGTTGGACTACCTAAAGCGAAGCCGTGGCTTTGATTTTACCGGCTACAAGCGTCCTAGCCTAATGCGCTTGATACTGAACCGGATGCAGAAGGTAGGGACTGAAAGCTGTACTAAGTATATTGATTACCTAAAGGAGCATCCCGAAGAATTTAGTCACCTATTTAACACACTCTTAGTTAACGTTACTTCTTTCTTCCGCGATCGCTCAGTTTGGGATTATTTGTCTAAGGATCTGCTTCCTCAGCTTATTGCCAATAAGGCAGCAGACGAACCGATTCGAGTTTGGAGTGCTGCTTGCGCTTCCGGGGAGGAAGCTTATTCTATAGCAATTGTGCTTGCGGAGATCCTTGGAATAGAACAGTTCCAGGCGCGGGTAAAAATCTACGGAACAGATATCGATGAGGAGGCTCTGAAGCAAGCTCGTCTAGGAACTTTCACCGATAGGGAAGTTACAGGGATTTCTCCCAACTTATTAGAGAAATATTTTGAGAGCAACACTTCTAACAGCTACGTTTTTCGGAAGGATTTGCGTTCTTCGTTGCTGTTTAGCCGCCACAACTTAATTGAAGATGCGCCCATCTCCCGCCTCGATCTGCTGATGTGTCGCAACGCCCTGATGTATTTCAATCCCGAAATCCAGAAAAAAATCCAGTCTCGCTTTCACTTTGCGCTCCGCGATAGTGGCTTTCTCTTATTAGGTCAAGCAGAGGGACTGCTCAACAGCGCCCATACTTTCAACATCGTGGATTTGAAGCGACGGATTTATATGAAGGCACCAAAGGTGAATCTGTACATGAGTCCATCTGACCTCCAGGACTCCAGGCGCGATCGCATCCGCGAACGCTCCGCTTCTCCGAAAGAGCAGTTGCGATCGCTCATCCAGGCGAACGATGAAAAGGCAGTGAAGCCTTTAGAAGTGAAGCCTCTAGAGAAACAACCCCCATATTTACGGCAAGAGTTCCAGCAAGAATTCCAGCAAGAATTCCAGCCAGCGGTAGAACGCAAGCAACCCTTACCTTCCCAGCCAGAGTTAAAAACTGAGCAGACACAACTCCTGGTGCTGCGGGAAGAGCTAAAAACCGTTCAACAAGAACGTCTGGATCTCAAAAAACAGTTGAATGAGACTCAAGAGGAACTCCAGTCCACCCACGAACAACTACAGGCAATGAATCAGGAGTTGCAGTCCCTATCGGAAGAACTGTACCAGCGCAACGAAGAACTCAATCAAGCCAAGGCTTTATTAAAGACGATAACGCAACCTAAATTTCAGGGAGTTGCCTAGCGATCGCTCTGAATTATTTCGATTCACAACCTAAACCGGAGTCAGGCTGCACCGGCTTGTATCTCACCTAAGTGGCACTTATCTTGTTCAATGCCCGACAGGAGAGGACAAGCATGGGAACTGAGAAAGGTTCCAGAAAATCGAGACGGCGAGATACCTCATTTCAACTTGAGGGCGTTTCCGTAAATCTGAAAGAACCATTCTTGGTAACGGTTCTAGGCGTTTTTATGGTTGTCCGGGGTGGAATGTTTTTTCTGAATCCTCAACTGGCGACCTTAGAATGCGATCGCCTTCAGTCTTTGGCTATGTGTAAACTCGTGGTGTCGAGTTTGCGAGGGGAAACCGTGACTCCCTTCCCACTCGATCGGTTAGAGAAAGCAACCGTTCAGAAACATGGGAAATCAAATCAGCTTGTCTTGTTAACATCTGATGATGAGAACCTCTACTTTCCAATGAATAACAGTTTTAGCTTTACAGAAAGTAAAGCCTCCCAGATTAATGAGTTTGTGCAAGATCCAAAAGCCAAGTCTCTAAAACTGGAGCAGGATAGTCGTTGGTTCGCCTATCCGCTTGGAGCTAGTTTGATAATGTTAGGAAGTTTATCTCTCTGGTTTACCTTAAAGGATTTTCTAGATTAGTCTAAACGTCGCTCTAATTTCTAATCCTCTTTGCAAGCGCGATCGCATGATGGGTCAGGTACGATATAACTACGGTATAGACGGTTTTCTACAGCTAAGTAAAGCTTAAATAAATCGTTATGCCGCTCGCTTGGGGAGCTGTGGATGAAGTTCAAGAAGTTCTAGAAGGAATCGGTGCTGGTAGATGCTGGAGCAGTCGGTGAGAAGCAACTTTAGAGAGGCGATCGCTTTTGCAGGGACGATCAAGTTCGGGCAGAAAAAATTAGATTTCCTTTAGTTTCGACAGAGGATTGTTTCTGTTTTCCTCTGCTTGGTAAATCGAACCTGTGAAACCGAAGTAACGATATGGAAGTTAAAGTTAGCGACACCTACACCTTTGTCTCCAATTACTTCTAAAGTCAATTCCCCCTGATGCCCCGAACTTCCTGGATCGGAAATAATATAGTTTCTGCCTTGAGTCGGTGCCACAACTTTCACGCTGCCTACTCGCTCTAGAATCGGCTGACAAGTTTTGATTGAGTTCACCACTTCCTTGTAATCCCTAAATTGTATGTACGCCCATTCCTGTCGAACTTCAGCAGGAGCCTTGACATTGGGGAAACTGCCGTTGTGAAGCCACATTAAGGTTAAGGCGATCGCGCACGGAATTAAGGCTCTCAACAAGAAAATTTTTAGAGTGGAATTAGATTTACTCCGTTCAAATCTACAAGCAATCCGAATGCCTAAAAAAGATAGCAAAATTGAAATAGGCAAAATAATATATGGAGAATAAAACAGGTACGGTATTGGGGTTAGAAAATTCATGAAAAAGGGTAGGCTACTAACCAGCAAACCGATGATGCAACCTAACACCAGAAATGACGGCTCAATTGTTGATTTTCGGGTTGAAATCTGCTGAAATGCCAGAGCCGTCGTATAGACACCGAGAAGATATAGCCCAAGAGCGATAGTTGCCCCTAACCTAAACCATCCAGGAATGGTCATTGCACGATAGTTGAAGAAATAATAGTTCATGGATGTGAAGGTGCCGAGCCATGCATAAGAAAGCCCCACCAATACAGCCAGTAGCGCAACTAGATTTTTTCTCACGAAATGATTTCTCCCAAAAGCACATAGCTCGTTTGAATACATCTGTATTTTGATGTTTTACAGAATTCAACTTCTTCTATGCCTGTGATGGGTCTACTTTCCAATTAATAATGGTTTTAGCCTTCTCTAGAGCCGACACGTCTATAAAATTCGGTAATCAAATCAGTCTGAATCCTCCCAAAGAGTAAGGCAAGAAACCGTTAAAAATTCTAGCGTGAAGGAATGGCTCTCACCTATGACTAGCGAGCCGGGGACGCTGCGCGATCGCTATGAGGCAACACAAAAGCTTTCCTGCTTATTGGACACGGCGACAACTACTCCGGCTTGGGGTAGCAGGCACGATCTTACCGTTCGCGATCTCTCAACTCTCTAGTTGTTTGCAACAGAATTTATTGACAATGGAAAGTTCAAAGCAAGCTGATTTTTCCGCCACAGAAGGACGATTATCATCCCGCCCAACTCGCCCCACAGCAACCGCAACTCCCGGATTGCATCCCCTAGGACTGGACGGACAGCGGGATGGTTTCATCTATGTACCCAAAACCTATCGGGCAGACCAACCCGCCCCCCTAGTGTTGATGTTGCACGGAGCCGGAGGCGATTCAGAAGGGGCGCTTAATATCGTCCGCCATCTGGCAGATCCCTTCCAGACAATTTTGTTGGCAGTAGACTCGCGCCGACAAACTTGGGATGTTATTCGGAGTGGGTACGGTGCCGATATTACTTTTATTGACCGGGCGCTGGCACAAACCTTCAGCCGTTATGCGATCGCTCCAAACCGGGTAGCGATCGCAGGTTTCTCGGATGGGGCTTCCTACGCCCTCTCAGTTGGCATTACCAATGGCGACTTGTTTAGCCACATCATTGCCTTCTCACCGGGATTCATGGCTCCTGCGGGACAGGAAGGGAAGCCGCAGGTATTCATTTCTCATGGGAAGGGAGACACGGTGTTGCCGATTGAGCGATGCAGTCGCCGGATTGTGCCGCAGTTACAACGGGCAAGCTATAACGTGCAGTACCACGAGTTCAATGGCCCCCACGCGGTTCCAGGCGCGATCGCTCGGCAAGCAATGGAGTGGTTTACCCAAACAGCACCGAAGGAGAATTGAGCATCCCAGCTTCTTGAATCCTGGCAAAGGCGGCTTCCCCTAAAATGCGGTGAGTCGCTGTTGTTGGATGAATGCCATCCCAGAACAAAAACTGGTCTGGACTACCAGAAGTCCCAGCGCCAGCCAAACACGCATTGAGGACATTGGTAAAGCCAAACGCCGCCGGATTCGCGATCGCTTCTCGATACAGTCGATTGGCATCGAGAGTGGCAATCTGAAGGTCAGAATGCTGCTGAGCTACCTTAAGCGATCGCCTTAAACCTTGATTGTGGGCTTGGGTTAACGTACTGAGTCTGGCAGCATTTGCACTGGTTCGGGTAGTCGGCAAGTGTCCCAAATCGGGCAAGTTTACCACCAGGAGCTTTTTAGCACCCCGATCGGCGAGAGAAGCGATCGCTTTAGTGATATTTTCAACAGGAATTGTGGCGTTGCTAACTCCCTGTAAATAATCATTTCCCCCCGCCCATAACACATACAGCGCCTCTGAATTCAGCGGTTGATGTGTTTGGATAAACGATTGCACCTGGGCTAGCAAACCAGGGACAAAACTGTTGCGATCGTTTCCAGAAGTTGCTCCTCCGTAGGCAAAATTTTTGGTTTGATTAGAGTCGAGATCCAGGCGAAGGGCAAGATACTCAACCCAAACCCGACCATTTGAGTAACGCCCCTGAAAGTAAGGTGGATTGGGTGGATACATCCCTCCTGTCGCTCGGAATACCGTCCCCGCATCCGAAAGGCTGTCGCCAAACACATAGAGTTCTGTAATCGGATGAGTGTTCTGAATAGATGTTGTGAGTACAGCCATGACAAAAATCAGGTCTCAAGTCCTGCTAATAAAATTCCGTTCTTTATTGAAAAATCCGAAGAGTGCGATTTTTACCTGATTAAAACCAACTTCAACAATTATTGGTGGTTCTAGTTTTCAGTAAAGATGCTGACCATTTGTCGCTTCTCTAGGCTAACAAGCTGACTTCAGCCGTGGAGGGCGCAACCGAATACTTTCTAGTGTGGATTTTGCCAATAGCCTAAAATGCGATCGCTGCTCAATCCGAGGGAATTAACCAAGCTTGTATACCAAAAAACAATCGTCAATCCTCTAGGAGTTAGATGTAATTTATTACAGAAGGCGAAATAATTGAAGCAGCCTAATCCCAAAGATAGGTGTGTTTCAGTGTTTTTCTATTCTCTGGAAGTAGGCTACTTCCCCCCATTGTAAATAATGAACAGGACTCAAAAATTCGTTTTAGCTGCGATTCATGTACCCGCTGAGGTTGTTATGGAGGTATTGTCATGACTTCAAACCAAACGACATCCCAGGCGAGTAGTCAAGAAAGCGCTTCTATAAATCGCCGCCCTCTGATTGTGGCTGGTATTGTGTTAGGCATGGGTCAGGCTGGATTTTTTGATGGGATTGTCATTCATCAACTATTACAATGGCATCATATGTTTTCCAGCGTCAAAACTGATGCCACCGTTGCCGGTTTGGAACTGAACACGCTCGGTGATGGCTTGTTTCATTTGTTTGATTGGTTGTTGACCTTAATTGGGATTTTTCTGCTTTGGAGAGCTGCAAAACAAAGTATTTTTTTGTCCGCACCAACCTTCATTGGTTCTCTATTACTAGGGTTTGGAGGTTTCAATCTTATTGAAGGAGTCATCGATCATCAGCTTTTAGGCATTCATCATGTCAGACCGGGTTCGCACACATTAGTTTACGATGTTGGGTTCTTAGTGATTAGTGCGTTAATAGCTGGTGCTGGTTGGATAGTATTGCAATCGGCAAAACCGAATGGAAATGAAGCTAAAACATAGAAGATTCATCGCGTCAGTATTGAGAATAGTCATTATTGCTTTTTAGACAGACCTTTCTATATAGCAGTCCTAACTAATTCTTGAATACCAGATACCTGACTTCTTAGATAAGTCAGGTATCTGAAGCCCTGGAATATGACTAGTGATAAAAACCCAACAGTTAATATCAGATATTTGAACTAACTGTTTAGTAACGTTTAACTGACTAAGTGCAACCCTTTATCCTGTAAATGCTGCTCGATTTGCTGCATTTCTTCAGTTGTCTCTCCAGCAACAATTCCGTAAATTTCGGTGTAGATTTTTCCGTATTTAACCTTTTCCAAAGCTGACAATATCGTAAAATCCTTGCGCTCCAGTTCTGGTTTCAACGTGGCAAGAATGGAGTCCAATGTCCCATCCATTCGATAATCGCTGGAATATTTAGCAACCTCTTTTCCCAGTCCCAGCAAAGTATGGCGCTGCAAGCAGAGTGGAGTTGAGCCATTCACTCGAAAATTGGCATCAATGGCATAAAGTTGTCCGTCTTTGTCTTCCAATACATCAAAGCCAATCACGCCAAAATAGCCCTGTTGATGAGCATACTTACCAACCGCAGCAATCATCTCAAAGAACTTGCTCATGTCGGTTTCTCGGTAGTGAATGAGTCCCCCTAAATAGTTGCCTTCTGGAGTGACCAGTTGCGTTGTAGTACCAATGAGCGTAATCTCTCCAGCCTTGCTGACATAGAACTGCACGCAGTAGTTCTGCACTTCATTCTTGACGAATTCCGAGACAATAATCGTATCCACGAACTTAATCTCTAGGTATTTCCTTAATTCGTGCAAGCAGTAGTTCAGCTCGCTAGCGCTTTTGATAATATAAGTGCCTTCCCCTGAGAGTCCGTGGGAGGTTTTGATCAAGTATGGGAATTGTGGTAGCTGAATGTCTTCCAGACTAACTTGGTGCAGATTGTAAGTTTTATATTTTGGACATTGTATCCCCAGATCGGCTAGCGCTACTTTGCTAAGCAAGCGGTAGTGGGTATCCGGATTAACAGCGTGTTTTTCTGGTTTGAGATGATCGAAGGGAAATAGAGTGATGAGTTTGTCAAAGCGATCGCGCAACGACTCTCCCGAAATACTCATCTGGCTGAGTTCATCGAGGTAAGTTGCACAGTCTATCCTCGCTATATTGTCGTAGCTGAAGCCAAAATGCTCCCGCCAATAGTCAATCAGCGCCTCTGCTGGCGAACTGATTATCACTCCTGGAAGGACATCGCCTAACACCGCCAAATTTTTCCAAGGTTCCTTCTGGCAAATTTTATCGAAGGAAGTTTTGGTGGCTTCACTACTACCATCTTGAATAAAGTATTTTTTATTGTTAGGGTAAGCAGCCCAAGTCGCAGTCGCCGGGTAATTTAGGATAAATGCATACCGCCCATCTGCAATGTCTTGAGCAAACAGATCGGAAAGAGAACTCCCCTGAAAGTATTGAAAGTCGTATGTTGAGTTCATAAAAAATTACCCCTATGAAGCAAAAGCAGGCTGCACAGCAAACAATCAGTATTCTCTCAATAAACCAATTTTTCTATCATCTTCCTAGGGAGTATTCACTTCAGGAGAAATGGGAAGATAAGCAAAGCTGATAAAAGGCTCACACAACTTTTAGTTAGAGAATGAATTGTTATCATTCAGTAATTTGAGCTTTTCTAGCTACTTGCATCACCGCCTCAATCTGAGCTGAACTGAATATGAGATACCCGACTTCTCCAAGAAGTCGGGTATCTGAACTGCTACCATCTCACAAAGGTTGGGGTGGGGTTCCATCCCGTCTTAAATGGGTAGCCAACTCGATTATGCGGCTGGTAATTGAGGCGTCGGCAGCTGTTGTGTACCTGACTCAAAGGATGCTACTTTTGAGTTGTTTTCTTCTTCTTTCTTGATAAACGCCACTGGTTTGTCCATTTCTGCGGTCATATAAGCTACCGCCATGTCAGACGAGTTGTACGACCACCCAATACGTCCCTGACGGTCTATCAGGATGCAGCCAGCCTCTCCTTCAACCTTAGAGACAAGAGTGTCAATCGCCTTCTGTGCTGCTTCCTCTGGATGGGCGTCTCCAGCCAAAAAATCAATCGCTGTCTTGGCAAGAACCACTGGGATAATGGACTCGCCATCACCCGTCGTTGAGCAACCGCCCAAGTGGTTATCAGCGTATAAGCCGCAACCAACCAGGGCTGTGTCGCCAACGCGACCCTGTGGCTGACCTGTAGTGCCCCCAGTGGAGGTTCCAGCAACTATGGTGCCGCTAGCATCTAGAGCCACACAACCGACAGTATTGGGGCGATCGATAACTTCCTGCTCCTCTTCCCACTCCTGCTGCTGCTCCTTACTGATCAGGTCTTCTTTTGCACACATCTCCATCCCGTGTTCAACAGCGAAGCGTTCGCCGCTCCGCGCCACTAGGAGCCGCGCTTTTTCATCCATAATCTTGTGTGCCACCGAGATTGGATGACGCACTCCTTGAACTGCTGCTACCGCTCCCCAACCTAAGCGATCGCCCTCCATCATCGCCGCGTCTAGCTCTACCTCTCCTTCACTGTTGAGAGTTGCACCAAATCCGGCGTTAAACGTCTGATCAGTTTCGAGAACACGGATGGCTGCCTCAACGGCTTCTCCAGCACTGCCTCCACTGCGAAGCACTGTCCAACCTGCTTCTACTGCTGCCAAGCAGCCTGCATGATTGGCTTCAACCTTGCCCTCTGTAATGGTTTTTGCTCCACCATGAACAATTATGCTTATTGTCATACGTGCCTATTTCTAAATTCTGGTTAGATGTATGTAAATGCGATCGCGCAAACGGCTTTGTCAATCAGTCGCACCCATCCCTGCGTTAGCGTAAGTAAGCCTAAGCACCTAGCAGCGTAAAAAAAGACTGCTTAGGGAGCTTGCTCAGCTACAGCCGGGTTTGGCTATTGACCCGATTGCGATCAGCCGTGTCTAGTGGTTGGAATTCCCTACAGGTAATATTCCCTGTCGTCTGTTCCCTGTTTTACATTTAAGGACAGCTTTTAACTTACAGCTTCATCCCTACAGGATGTCTTACCTGCACTTAAGGCTGAATTCTGTATGAACTAAATTTGTAACTTTAAATACAAAAACTCTTAAAATAGCTGGTTGTTGCATCGGTATTGCTCCCCGTTCATCCGGTTATCGCTGGGAATGAGATAGTGCTGGCTTGTATGGGGTAGCCGCTCTTTCAGATTTCAGGGTGAAAACTCTCTCCTTGGAAACACTCTCTTGTATCAAGCCTTCCCTGGAACACCACGCTTCAAAGATTTCGTTCCTGCCATCATCAAGAGTTTTTGAGTCAATTTTATAAAGTTTTATTTGAGTTTTATATCCATCTTCCTTTCTTTTAAATGACCTTAGTTTTAATCCGAGTAAATTCAGAACTTTGCTAAGCACTTTTATACAGCTTAGGCGCTCTTTTTCCGTTTCCATCGGAATGCTGATTCCGATAGCACGTTTAATGTGCTTGCTGCACCGGAGTGCAGTCGCTTTAAGTTCAATCAAGTCTAAATCGGTTTCTTTAAATTCACGCTCCGGCTGGATAAATTGCAGCACTCCTAATGCTCTAAGTGCCTCTATTTTCAAAGTGTAAGTATTCAAATCTGGCAGGAAAACTTTACCCTCGCCTCTTTCCAACTGCTGATGCCATTCTTGTTGATCTTGTAGTTGAAAATACTCGCTTTCGTGAGTCAAATAGTAGTGAACCAACAACTGTGAATAATATCCCCGATCGTCTCTCAGTTTTAATTGGGGAGTCACTTCTACCCCATAACGCTGTTTCAAGATGTATTTCTGCACTTGATTTCGCTCTTCATCCGTTAAAGAACGCTTGGTTAAAAGACGCTCATATTCTCTGCGCTCAATGTCTTGAGAATTCGCAACTGCACTCGCTGCTTGTAATTCAATTTGATTCCGAATTTTGACAATTTGATGCTTGATAGATTTAGCTTTTTTGCGGCGCTCTTCAAATTCTTGTTGGATTTTAACAATTTCTCGAACCAGCTTCTTAGACTTTTCCCAATCACAAGGAGCTGCTGCTAAAAGCGCCATCCGTAGCTCTTTGAGGCGCTCGTCGGGGGGAGCATCACTCATGACATTCACCTGATGTCCTTCAGCGATTAATCCTTCTAACATCGATTGACGATAAAGGGTAATCGAAGCATTTACTCTCGCTGCAAACTTCGCCCAACTTCTGAGGTGAATGAGGTCATAAACTAAGGGCAAATCCACATCCACTGGATGAAGTGGACTCATCAAAGCTAGGTTTTCTTTCTGATTTTCCTGGTACCAGTGAGACAGTACCCGATAATTCTTACTACCACTGCCAATCATGCCAATGCCTCGTTTGGCACACCAAACAATTCGGGGTACGCTCTGACGAACTCTGGCTAATGCTTGCCGTGCTTCCGAGTCGGGAATTACGCCTTGGAAAATCCCATAAACCCGGTCGAAGTGTTCCACATCAATGCTGACCCCCGTACCAAGGCTAGGAGTCACAAAAACTGCGTCATAGTCTAAGGATTTTTGATTGATGCTTTCAACAAAATTGACCGCCTCATGACCGGGGGTACTGGTTGTTTGAGAACTAATTACTAATGTCTTGGGGTATTGCCGAAGGAACTGTTCTAGACGTTGTTTGATATAGCGATCGATGGTTTCTGAACTGTAACGTCCGGAACGGCTATCGGTCGTAACATAACACTTTCGTCCGGCTATTAGATCGAGTTCCAACTGTTGAATTAGCAGAGTGGGGTTTGGGGTGTTGTGAAAGGTGACATCCCAGCCAGTTTCCGGCTTCCACTCATTTAATACAACCCACGGCTCAATTTTAATTCCGGCTAGTCCCTTCAGGTAGTCTAGGGAAAGGTCTGATAAGTCAGCATCTTGGGCAATAACCAAACCACCAGTTTGCAGGACGGTGGAAATTAGCTGCTGGAAGACTCTTAATATCTTGATGCGCTTGTCTTTACAAGTGTCGCTGTTGAGGAGATGCCATAAGGATTGCTCAACTTCATCTAGAATCACGACCGCGCCTTGCCAATGTTCTGGGTTCAGCTTCCAAATGGAATCAATACAGAGTCCTAAAGATGGGGCAATCGGTAATAAATTATCCGGGTTTTTCTCCCGCTTTTCGAGTGTGCGGTGATTAATCCAGGTCACTCCGATTTTTTCACACAAGAACTGCCCTAGTTGGATTCTATGGGTGAGCAGCAGGACGCGATCGCCTCTATTTTTTGCTTCTTGGATCAGCGATACCAGTGCGGTGGTTTTCCCGGTTCCTTTAGCAGACTTGAGTCCGACTAATCCAGAGGTGGGAAAAGGCAATTTTTCCAGGTAGCGACGGTTGAGAGTGAGTGCTGGGGAATAGGTTAACTCGGTGTGGGGTTTGCTTTTGGCAAGGTCAGTTTCTAAGTTGAGGCTGGCTTCATAGACTGTCTGGAAAGCGGCAGCGCCTTGGGCGACTATAAAATCATCAACGCCTTTTTGTAATCCGGGAAGCCGGATAATTTTGACCGGGCACTTTTGTTCCTCTAACAGTTCGCCCAGTTGAGTTTGCGCTTGATTGACTGCTTTGATGGTCTTGGGTTGAGTTTCGTAGTCAAAGCAGATAAAAAAGGTGCGCTTGAGTCGAGTGAACGCCAGAAGGTCTGGAATTAATTGTCGGCTAAGAACATTGCCTTGAAAGTCTTTGGTGACGCGGTAGCCGCTGGTAATGCCCGGTAAAGCGATCGCAGCATATCCTTGGGTTAACAAAGCCGCTGCTTTTTTGGCTCCCTCGCAAAGGATCGTCGGGATTTTCATCTCCAGCACCCACTGCCAAAATCCCAGCGCTTCTCCGTTTTGAGCGATCGCAATCTTCTCTGGCATGGGGACGCTGTAGCGCGATGCAGTCTGCTGCCAGATATGAAGCGGCACTCTCAGACAAAAAATCCGTGTCGGCGTGCAGGGCGGATGCTCGTACTTGATGAGCTTACCCTTTTTATCTGGTCTGGGATGGTTCGGCTTATAACACCCCCACTCCATCAAACGCCAATCGTTAAGGGGATCTAGCCCCGAACACCACCAGCCTCCTTTCGCCCCATGAGCATAGCGATGCAGCCACCAACTGCTCACCATCCCAGTATTCGTCCGGGGGATACGATTGGAGATCAACAAATACTCATAAAAGGCGTCTCCTTCCAATGAGATGAAGTTGAGCAAAGCCAGATCGCGGTCAATGCCGCTGTCCAAGGCTAATTCCTGAAAGTGTTGGGGGTTTAGGCTGGGTGGATGCATTTGGAGGAGTATTAAAACTCTTGAGACACAAACGGATCTAAAACCGTACCACGAACCAGCCGATAAAACAGATCGAGCGTGGATGCTTAATTTACTGACCCAACTCTTGAAACCCCTGAAAAATCGTTGTTTTTTAGAGTGCTGTTCCCCAACAAAGCGCACCAGTACGATAATTTTGGAACCTCACCCCCTACCCCTCGACCTTCAGGCAGAAGAGGAATATTGAACCCCTCCTCGTGAACGGGGAGGGGCAGGGGTGGGGTTCATTTGTCAGCGAAATATAGCCGTTCTCACTTGAGTTCTTGAGTGCAATACACACACTCGGAACCTCACCCCCTACCCCTCGACCTTCACCCAGAGGGGGAATATTGAACCCCTCCTCGTGAACCGGGAGAGGCAGGGGCGGGGTTCATTCAATGCATCCGATACAGAATTGAGATAGCCGCAGATGCCTACGATTCCTTGAGGCAATACACAATAATCGGGTGAGGTTGTCCCTTCACTTGCTGGGGAGGCAATTCTTGGGTCGAAATCGTCGAGGGTAATTGCTTGTAAGTCGCCGCACTCAACAGCAACGGTTTTCCGAGTTCCTTGGTCAAAGATTCGATCCGCGAGGCGACGTTCACCGGATCTCCAATTGCGGTGTACTCTAAGCGCTGGGGTGAGCCGATACTGCCTAACACCACAGATCCCGTATGAATTCCAATTCCCATTGCTAAAGGAGCTTGTCCCTGTTTTGCTAAGTCGCTATTAATCGATTGCAGGCTGGCGAGCATTTTTTGAGCCGCTGCAACAGCCTTGGTAGCATGATTGTGTGGGTCATCTCCCACGCCAAACAGCGCCATAAATCCATCCCCTAAGAATTTGTTTACCATTCCCCCATGTTCCTGCTCAACAATTTTTACCATTTCAGTTAGGAACAAGTTCAGCATGGTCACAACTTGCTGAGGAGAAGAAACCGCGCTGCGGGCTGTAAAGTTGCGGATGTCAGCAAACAGAATTGTTAATTCCTGCTCGACCCCGCCTAAGCTGGGATCGCGCTGGAGAATCTGTTGGGCAGCTGTTTGACCGACATGACGACCAAAGGTTTCTTGCAAGCGTTGTTTCTGTCGCAACTCCTCAATCATGTCGTTAAAGTCATCAATTAAGGGGCCAAATTCGTCGGCTCGCAGCAATTTAATGTGAATGTTGAGGTTCCCAGATGCCACCATCCGAGCCGCCTGTTGTAGCTCCTCTACTGGTTCAACGACTAATTGCCCGACCATCCAAGCACTGCTAAATCCGAAGACCATACCCAACACCCCGACGGATATGGTAAACCAGGGGTCGGGCGTTGCGGATGAACTAGCGGTCAAGCTTAAAAGTAACAGCGAAGCAATCGGGCATACCCCAGCTGATATTGCCCACACGAGTCCTCGTTGCCGAAGCGACAGGGGGAAAGCTCCTGGTGTTTCAGCTGGGTGAGCTTCTTGAAACAGCAACGGGTACAACAGTCGTTGGGTGAACAGCTCAAGGATAAAAAAACCTTGAGGGACGGCAATCAGCGCTGCAACGATCACCGAAATCGGCAGGTGCAAGAATACGCGCTGGTCGAGCGTTCCCGGAGCATAATTCAGGGCGAGTAAAAATATGGGAATGCACAACAGCCAACCGATTCCAGCCATAAGCATTCCCCACCACGGCAGATTAATCGCGAGTTGTCTTGCTTTCATCAGATGCTCAGCTCTCAAGGTTTGCTGGTGCAGGATCTGCTGTAAAGGTCGTTGTAGCGACAGCACGAGTTGCACCCAGATGAACAGAGCGACTGGGTAGAAGACAACGTTATAAACCAACAGAGTATTGACAAACACTGTATTCTGAGCGGGAGTCAGCAGTGATTGAATCTGGGTTAGGTTGTACCAGATATTAAATGCACTACCAATTAATTCGGCAGCGAGTGGCGCACAGATAATCATCCCTAGACGAGAAAGAATGAGCCAGTCCAATTGACTCCTATCAACCAATTCATAACGGGATGCCATGCAGTCCTCCTGCTTGATGGGGAAAGCTAATCGTTGTTGGCATGGTTTCACTCAGAAGCGATCGCTTCCCGGCTTCTGGTTTTACCGATTCTTAACGGCAGTGTGCCTTACTCATCATTGTGCGAAAAAGATAAGTATTTCAGTGATTTCTTACCACTATGCTTCACAATTGGGCTGTTTCCGAGGCATTTTGAGATAAACTCACAAACTCAGCCAATTTTTAGTCAGGGAGGAATTATTTACCCAATGCCTCTCCTCTACGAGATGCCAAGATGGAGATGCCAAGATGAATCCAGATGCATTGGGATTAATCGTAATTTCACAAAAAAGCCTTCTATAAAGAAGGCAGAATCTCACTGATGAGTAAGCAGTTCTTGACTGGTAGATAGATTTATATATAGCGATGATTCAAGGCGGATTTCCAGTCGCTTTTTTGAGTGAACCTTATTTGAGGTAGCTTAAATGAGTGACATTCACTTGCGCGATCGCTCAGTAATAAAAATGCCCTTTCATCTCTTCCGCTGAAAGGGCATCGTCTAACTGATGGGTGTGAGAAGGGTTTTCACCATGCTTCTTAAAAACAAGCATAAGTCGGGAATGTGACAGGGGTATGACAAGTGAATAGCAATGCTGCGATCGCTGTTGCTCGTCTTGCCCTCGTTCCTCTAAAACCCCATTCTCGTGTGATATTTACAAACTCAACGATGGACAACCAGAACTGAGCAAGGGGCATGATGGAGGACATAATTGCTGACACTACCGAGAACTAACTCACCAATCCCACCACGACCCCGACGCCCCATGACGATGAGATCGGCACTCCAAATTTTAGCTAAGTCACAGATATTTTCACCCCGGCTGCCAAGGGTTTGGGTGAATTCCGTACTAATTCCTGCCTTCGTTGCTTCATCTGCACGCGATCGCAGTAGCGCCAAGTATTGACCTTCAAATGCATCCCACTGTTGTCGATAGTCACTTGGGACATCATCGCGTCGCCAAGGATAGTAATCCAGACCGGGCATCCCAGGAATCCCCGGACTGCCCTCTTCATTCGCAGATAGGACGTGCAATAGCATCAGACTGGCATGGAACGCTTTCGCTAAGGATAAGGCTTCATCAAAGACTTGCTTGCCGATTTCAGAGCTATCCATTGCCACGAGAATTTTGTAAAACATACACACCAGTTCCAACCTGTTTTTGTTGCCAGAATGCAGCACTTCTTGACCAGCGAAGTCTGGATGTTTAGCTCTGCTTGCAGTTTGGGCTATAACTACCAGTTCCTCCATTATCAGAGGTGCAGATGATACTCTTCGACCAAATTAGTCGAGGCTGGGCAGGAATGCCAAAAGGAATACCAAAGACCAACTGGTCTAGCGCTTTGCTTGTCTTGTAGCCGAGGACTGGCTTTCCCAACCAAGGTGACGCGGCGATCGCTTACTTATCGTTGCCAATGCCAGTAGTCGCCGCTCTCCATAAAAAAATGCCCTCTCATTCCTTCTGCTGAGAGGACATCGTTCTTTAACTGATGGATATGTCAGAAGCAATTACCCTATGCCTACATAAAGTTTACTCATGCAAATGTGACATCAGGGTGACAACTCCATAGCAATGCTGCGATCGCCAATTACCTACCGTGAAGATTGTTTAATTTGATACCGTTTTTCACTGAAAAAACTTGTGAAATCAGGGTTCCGCAACGATCCTCTACCTTTCCTTTAGTTGATCCCAGCCCCACTGGTAGGGTTAAACACACTTTACTAGAATTAGCAACACTAGCAGTAGTGGAGTGAAGGGGCTACACTCAAACTAGAATTGCTCGTGGCAGCACTCTTCGTGCCGAGGTCTGAAAATGGTAAACAATAGCGCGATCGCGATCGCTCTCAAACCCTGCATCTCACCCAAACTGGCTGAGCAGTTTCCGGTTGGGTGTCGAGTCAGGCGCTTGGACTTTTCTACGGAAGGGGTAGTGGTGAAATACGAGGTGGGCGATCGCATCGGCTACACAACGGATGATGGCTGGTATGACTTTCCTCATCATTCCCAGCTCAGACGGATTGATGCCGATGAGGTGGATTGGTAAATAGCGTTAGGATAACGCCTCGCTTCGCTAGCGCGATCGCGTCTACCCAAAGGAGCCGCTGATAGCGTTTTTGTCGCCACTTAAGGGTTGAGAAATTGTTGGATGTAGCTAGCCAAACTTTGTTGTAATTGCCAATCAGTGCTAGGAATCGGAGTTAAATAAAATCGCTGTCCTGATAAAAGCGTCAGAGTAAGCCGGTAAAAGCGAATTCCTCCTAAGTTGGATTCCTCTACTTGAACGCTGCTAATTTTGTCAATTGAATAACCAGTTACGTGAGTTCCCAGCCAGCCCTTTTGTTTCAGAATTACTCGATTGAGATGTTTATCGAATCGGCAAGTCTTCACCGGACTTCCAAACATCATCAAGTCAGCACAAATAATACAGAATAATCCAAAAAAATCAATCGGCCAATTAGAAGAGATAAAAACAAGAAGCCCCAAAACAGCGGTAAAGCTGCTCAGAATCCAAATCCCAACTGGACGCTCTCTCAGGGTAAGTAATGTAAAAGTTTGCTGAATTACCTTCATCGGTTTAGCAGTGGATGCGATCGCACTTCAAGAGCAAATCCCACTCTGGCTACGGTAATCGGTCACGCCTGACAAGAATAACCAAACAAACCGTCGCCACAAACTATAAAAAGATAAAAATCCTACTCTCCGACTCGACGCAAGTGGATATCTTGACGCGACATAAACCCATCATAAGACTGTTAACTTAAGTTGAGACAAACCTTCCCCACCAAGTTGCTTCTCCTTGATTCATTAATAGGAATCAATTCCTATTTACTCAACAATTCTTCTTACCTCGTTCTCCCCTTTATAAATGTGATGAGCCTCACTTTTAAAGTGTGAGGCTCATCACAGGCGCTGGCAGGTTTCTGTCACCAAAATTTTTTTATACAATCACTTTTGCTCGCGGGTTGAATCACGACTCGCCACAGTGTTTTCACGGATATTTAGGGCATCAAGTTCCCACACCCCAATCATGCTTCTACCCAGTCAACCCCAATCCTCATTAGCATCCAACGTCGTTGAGACTGACATTAAAGAAGTTCCTAGCCAATATAAAGACTGGTCAATCAGTACGAAAGTGATTGATGGAAAGCTATGGCTGCGTTGGCAACATCCCCAAGAATCCTTCCCCCGGTTTGGGTGTCCCGTAAACGAAGCTGGTATTGCTTCAACCATCAGTCATGTGCGATTCCTCATTGATCTCGCCATCAAGCTAGAGTCAGGAGTGCCCGCGAGAAAGCCTTTGACATCAAATGACTCAAATTTCTCAGACCAGATAGAGCGATCGCTTTTTTCGATTGACTATATAGATGGAGATTCACCACTTTCATTTGTGGGCTGAATTTCACTAACGATTTCATAGAAAGCAGTGGTCGGCGCTTCCTCAAACAAAGGATTCATCTGATTTAAGATGGCTTGGTATGCCTCGCTTTGATTGGCTTGCATATCTTCGACACTCTCCCAAAGAATAATAGCGATTCCTCGGTCAGTCCCCGGTTCTTGTAGTAAGTACGACCCCTTAAAGCCGTGCGTGTAGGTTGACACAGCTTTTTCATAGAGTTGCTCAGCCTCATCAAATTTGCCAGGTTTGAATTCTCCAATCGCAACATAGGCAAATTTGTACTTTAAAAAATCTTGAAACTCTGTCATGGTTTCCTCCTAAAAGCTGGGGTTATCGCGGTTTTGTCGGGGTTAAGCCTACGGTACGCTAATGGGTTGAAGGGAGAACCGCTTGATGGATGCGATCTGCTGAAAGCAGCAGCGCTTCGCTATCGCGCCCTCCATCCTCGATTATTGATTGGGAATTTGCTTGACGTAGGCTTCGGTATAAACGGTTAAACTACCCTCATGCACATCTAGCTCCTTAATCCGGATTGCCATTCCTTGCAGGTCAAATATTTGCAGGTTCAAGTAGGGTAAGTTCGCCAGTTCTCCTAACTTCTCCATCAAGGCGATCGTGAGTTCCAGTGAAATCCCTTGTCCAGGATTGCAGCTAAACCCCTCCAACAAGATTGGCGTTGAAGAAGTACGCGGACGCACTACGGCTGCGAAACCGACTTGTCGAACCTTATCTACGTCATGCAGTAGCATCTGTCCGCTGAATTCCATCTTGCCGTCACTCGGCAGATGTATCTCTAGTTGTAGTGGTTCTAAAGTCACGAGTTGACCATCTGCATTCAACTCCATAGTTGGAAACTTGCTGCGGATGTAATCTGAGCTTAAAGCCCGGTTGATATCTTGTTCGGTGAGGACAACACGGGCAGTCGCATCTAGCGGATGGTTCAGCTTAATCTGACCGAATATCGCGTCAAAGAGATTGATGGCAATATTATCGGCGTGCAATTCCATTTCCTGCACGCGGATGTCTTTCTGAATCGCTAGACCCTGCCCTGCAACCGAAACTGAATTAGCCTGTCCTTGAGCCATCTTCAGCAAACTGGTTCGGACATCTACATTTATATTTTCTACGCTATCTAGTTGGCTAGATAACCCCATTTCGACTGCCTGGGAGAGCGCCTGCTCCTCTAGCCGTGGCTCATCTGTCATAGTGCTTAATCTCAAGAAGTGTAGTGCTACTGGTTACTTTAGACGCTCATCACACAGCAGCGTATCTGCATCCCGGAATAAACAAATTGTAATAAATCATCGAAGCCAATACTTTTCGGAGCGCCCAAACCTAACTCCCAACGTCTTCCCTCTTAGCGAAGGGGAGAAAAAGTCCCTACCTTTGTAGCGCAAGGGTTAGGGAGAGGTCAAACGTCCCAATCAATTCGACATTATTCAGTATTGCCAACTTGCTTATCAGTCTAGATGTGTCTCTGGAGACAAGATAAGCGATGAATTTAGGCTGTAGTTCGTTGTTGAGGGAATTATGACGGATATGAAAAAGCGCCTGGGAGTCTTGCCGTGTTTCGACCCCAGGCGCTTTTTCTTTTAAACTCGCTCCTCACACAACTAAAGAATAGTCCTTAGTCAATCGAAGCAATGGTCTAGTACGTGACACTTTATTAACTGACACTTGCCAAACAAAAATCTTTACACTAGAGCATCTTTACACTAAGGTTAGTCGGCTAGACGAGGCAGAGCCTCGGACGACTCAAAAGTTAAAGGGGGTTTCTAGGCGATCGCTTGTTTGTAACGCGACACATCCAATACATTCCAGCTTCCCTAAGCGTCGCTCATCTTGACAATTCCCGTTCGGGATTCATCCCGAACAACCGACGATATCCTTCGGTATCAGACCAGATTTAGGAATTTCAGGTGGATTCAATTTGCAGGAATACGGCGAGAACGCCGAGAATTGCCACTCCAACAATGGTTTCTCGTTGCTCATCCCAAAGACGACGCAAGCCATAAAAAACATAGGCTAAGGCTGCACGGCGTTCTCGTCCTAGTTCAGCCATGAGCAATTGAACTTTAGTATCTACCTCTTCAATGGAGACTTCGCCCTTTTCATAGGCAGCTTCTAACTGGTCTAATTTGCGCGAATATTCTTTTGTGGCTTCCAGGAGATTAGGCATCATAACTTAAAGGTGTATTTTTTTATTGTTAACTTATGTAAATTAAGCTAACGTGCCTACCTGGGTGATTGTGTCTATAAAGGGGTAGAACCCGCTTGTCTACAAATAGATAGAAAAATAGATAGAACAAATCCGTAGAAACCTGGTTACGTGCGTCTTCAGGTATGAAGCGATCGCTTCCCTTACCGACTGACCAGACGCAGCTTCTGGCGATCTGAGATCGCGGTAAACTCAGATGTTGCACCCGATTCCTTTTTCCTAACTTCCGGAGATAATCACTTTGGGCATAGAACTACGCAGTTACGTATTTCTAGACAGCTTGCAGCCTCAACACGCAGCTTACATGGGGACAGTAGCGCTAGGGTTCTTGCCATTGCCAGGAGATACGTCGCTGTGGATTGAAATCTCACCGGGCATTGAAATTAACCGGATTACTGATGTCGCCCTCAAAGCTGCCTCTGTACGTCCAGGGGTGCAGGTGGTCGAACGACTGTACGGACTACTAGAAGTGCATTCCAGCCGTCAAGGAGAGACGCGGGCGGCGGGCAAAGCGATTCTGGAAGCGCTAGGAGTTCATCGAGACGAATGTCTCAAGCCGCACGTCGTTTCTAGTCAGATTATCCGTAACATTGATGCTCACCAAACGCAGTTGATCAACCGCACGCGGCGAGGACAGCTACTTCTAGCAGGACAAACGCTTTATGTATTAGAAGTGCAACCTGCCGCTTATGCAGCGCTGGCGGCGAACGCGGCGGAGAAAGCTGCGGCAATTAACATCTTGGAAGTGCAAGCTGTGGGAAGCTTCGGACGCCTCTATTTGGGCGGAGCAGAACAGGATATTCTGGCGGGTTCTGCGGCGGCGTTGGTGGCGCTAGAAGGCGTGCCTGGTCGTGAAAATCCTGCTAGTTGGCGTCAAGAATAGCGAAAGGATGTGGATGACGAGAGCGAGAAGGGGAATGCGATCGCTAATTTAGGTAGTCCTAAAGATGTAAGGATAAGAAGGTAGAGTTACTGCTGTTGTTCGATGACCAATCCCCGTCCTACTTGTCCTGGTTGTGAGTCTACTCATACCGTGAAAAAGGGGAAAATTCACAACGGTAAACAGAACTTCAAGTGCCATGAGTGTGGCAGACAATTTGTGCAAGACCCGCTCCCACAAGATCATTGACCAAACCACTAAAACCCTGATTGACTTGCCTCCTGTTGGAGAAGATTCCCTGCTTCTGGAATTGCTAGAGTGACGGGTGTTTCAGAACCCTGGCTCCAAAACTAACGCTCTTCTGTCACTCTAGGAGGAGGATAATGGGGTAAAACTGCTAGAAGCCAGAACCCGTCTATGACAGAGCCACGCGCCGCAAAACCGACCGTGAAATTTGTGGA
>NZ_JACJTV010000024.1 GCF_014698845.1 Coleofasciculus sp. FACHB-1120
TTGATCCAAATTTGGGCATGAGCGCGCAACTTTGCACTCAACTTATACCGCGACAAGGGTTTTCAGAATATTGCTCAAGCCCAACGACGTGCTGGCTTTAGTCTTAACACGCTCAAAGACTTATTCAGAATGAAATAACCCTGTAACTTGACTGCACCATCATAAGGCGTTAACGAAACAGCCATATTCATCCCTAAAGCACCCATTCGCTGATTAGGACCGCTGACTTTTTTTTGTTTCTTTTTTCTTTTTGTTGTTGAAGTATCCTCCTCTGTTTCAGCAGACTCTAATAAAGCAAACCCAAAAACATCATTATCATAAAATTGGTTTGGATCAAAATCTTCACTTTTTAATCGATTAATATTCTCGTCCTCATCCCAAACCCGATTAACTAAATAACCTTGCTTTTGAAGATAAAAACGTAACGCCCAACGAATCGCCCTTGAACCTACAAAAGAATGAATATTACCATTCCAATAGCCTTTTTACAAAGTAGTCTTATTTCCTCGTCCAATGTCATGACTTAAGGATGCTAAACCATAACGAGTCAGGACCGTTCCGTAAAGGTAATAATTGGGGACATTATTGTTATTCTTCTTCTGACTCATCATTCATTTCTCCTAGTTTTTGATTGTTTGGGAATGAACTATCATCCCCATTTGCGGGGTTATCTTTAGGTTTATAACTGGCAGTCGCTAACAATGACCAAATTTTTAGTTTTTGCAAAGGTAATTTTTTAATTAGTAGTAAAATCTCTTCTTGATGCTCATTAAAATACTTATTTAATCCTCCTCTTACTAAAAAATCGGGCAAATATTCCTGAAACGACAATTCATCATAACAATAGTTTATCTCTGCCCTTAATCGTTCAACTTTCTTCTTAATTGGAGACTCTTTTCCTTCCTCTGTTTTGGCATAAATTTTAGCAAAATTGCCCTTCATAGCTTGCTGAAATACCTTAACAAAAATAAGATACTGCTTGTCTTCTTCACTCTTTTCTGCCATTATTGTGAATCCTTCTCGATTGAAAAATAACTGGTTAAATAAATATCCTTTTGAATCCTCTATCACCAATTTTTCCCAAAAATTAGACCACCAATGGATTCCTTTTACTAAATTATCAGCAATTAGGGAGCGAATCGAATTCACCTTAATAAAAATTTGCTTAGGTTTAATCTTCTGATAATTAGGGTGAAAGTATTTTTGTAAGTGTTGATAAGTGATTAAAGTATTCCGATCAATTTTAATTTCTTCTATACTCATTAATGTCCTTTGACGAGAAGTTTGATTCATTTTTTCATATAACCAAACTTGACAAGCTTGATAGTAGTCTCCTTCAGGCTGAATATCGTCTAAGCTGTAATAAAGTAATCCTGCTTCACCAAGGCTACTAACATGAAGCTGTTTAGCTTCTAATTGCTGTAATCGCCATCTTCTTTGAGAAGCATCTTCAAAATCCTTGATTTCTGGGATCACCACTAGGTAGCGATGGGGTTTCTTTTCCTTCAAGTCTTCTGATGGAATATGAAGTAAGCAATAATGGCAAACTACTGGTACAAATAATAATGCTAAGGCGTATTCAGGTTTCTCTTCCAGTTTTGTAGTATTCTGCGTCCTAGCATGGCGAACAATTCCCCCTAAATACAACCAACTGGTTATTTGAACATAATCATGTCTAAGTTGTTGGGTATGTGCTTCACATAACTTCTCTGCAAAAGTTTGATGTGCGTACCAATTTAGGGATTTGTATTGATACTCAACTTTTTTTCTTCAACCTTTAGTTCAGTGTTAACTATCTCTCCCGCTTGATAAAACTGATTATGACACAGAAAAACAGCGCATATTCCCTCATGAATATGGATTTTCTGCCTTAAATATATTCCATCATTGTCTAATCCTGTTAAATTAATTAAACCTGTATCATCTAATTGAAAAGACTCCTTAATTAACCAAGATAGGGCGATAAAATCACTTCCTTGCCAGAATAATTCAATCGTATCAGCAGTCAAAAACCATGATATGCGCCCTCCACGTTGATGAGATGAGGGATATTGCTTTTCTAATCGCTTTAAAGTCATGTAAAGTCCCGTCATTCCAGCGCAGTGAATTATTGTCGTATCCGCAGCTTCGAGAGATAGGGAAATTTTGGGTTGGGTAGTAACCACGATCAGGTTTCCTCTTCTTCCTTGCTGCGAGTCGCTGGAACAAATATTCCACACATCATCTTTCGTTTCCCGCCAATGCCCTGTTCTTGCAACGTTAAGGAATCTTCTGGATTGAGTTCGCTGATTTTTACGCCAAATCCTCTAACTTTAAACTGTTTCCCTTCTTTATTGATGGTTAATTGCCTTCGTTGAGGTGTTCCATCTTGTCGGGTAAGAAGTTCAATTTTCCCTTGTATTTCTAAATTATCCAGTTGCCGTTGAACAGCTTCAATAAAGTTAGTAGGGTCTTGAAACCCTTTAATTATCACTAATCTGGAATAAACGCTTTCTGAAGAAGTTAACAGTTTGTAGTCGGGAATATTTAGTTGATAAGAATGTTGACCTAGTTGAAAAGCTTGACCAGCTAAATAAGGATAAATCAAAGGAATTTGTTGATGATGAATCCGAATTTTTAGACGAGATTGAGCAGTGAGTTCAAGGAAATTTTTGCTCGTCGGTATTCCGGCAATTGGATGAATTCCAATAGAGTCTAGTTCATGAAGGGGAGGACAAATACGGGACAAAGCAGAATAGATAGGATAACCATTATCAAGAGGGATAGGTGAGCCTCTTAGTTTAAACGTTAGGTCTACATATTCCTCACTTTGAATTAATATGGCTGCCATAGATGGAAATTTTGAGACAAATTTAAAGATTTTAGAGGTTATTTAATACATCAACATCCTCTTGTGCAAAATTGCCCTCATTGCCATCGCAAACTACTTTGGCTAGACTGGCAATCTAATTAAGGCTATTGTTCGCAATGTTCTCACTGGTTAGGAGGAGCTTCTAATACTCCAGTAGTTACTCAGAACATCTTGAGAGCCGAAAGTCTCTATCCCATACCAGCATGAACCGCTTCTGCTCCATTTTAAAAAATCCAGCGCTTTCCTGCTTTCTATGCTTGATTGGACTCACGGCAAGCTTATCCTTCTAATTTGGACTGACGGCAGGCTTATGCTTCCAAGTCGTCAATTTCATCCAGAATTAGCTGACGCAAGAATGAGGGTTATAGTGTCGTTGACGGCAAAATTATGGTTCCAGTAGCGACAAAGTTATGGGTAAAGTCACAGAGAACTCAAGCTACAGCCAGATTGCCGCTTTTATTGGGGACAACTCTCGTCGATCTGAGCAGCATGATCTGTTACGAGCTGGGTTGAGATAACTTCGAGGGGTTGTCGATGCAGTTATAGTTTCCCGTCCCGGAAGTATGACGACGTAGTCTTCCCTTTATGTTGCCTGAGTTCGCGATAAGCTGAAACCCTTATTCTGCCGTTGCCTATTCTGGCACTCCGGCAACGTATTTAGGATGTTTTAGCCGTTTTAGAAGGCTCCAGTGGTCTTAACCTGAACTGACATTAGAAATAGGTTTTTCTGTTCGATAAGAAGTACTAAGAGAATGTCAAGACTTATAGGGAAAACTGATAGATATATTTTGTACTTTTGGCAAGGAAATGGTCGAGATTTGAACTTTCGGCAGGTACATACCTGAATTGAGCAGAAAACGAGTGCCATCGCCTAACGAGAGAATAAGCATTTCAGCTTGGACTTTGGCAAAGGGATGCCTTATTCAGTGGCAGAAGCTTGGCTGAATTCACACGATTTGTACCTTATAGCAATCATTTGTCGGAACGGCAGGATGGTGTCTTAATTCCAAAGCGGCAAAGAGTTGCCATAATATTAGTCGCTTCAGGTTCAGAACGGCAGTTAAAACAATGATTCTAAGGAACAGGGCAGGATTCTTCATGGCTTTGGCCCACTGTCTGTGTTTGTTGAACCCTCTAGTTGTATAGATATCCGCTCACGGCCAGTTTGAACTGCTTGATGCAATTTGGCTTCTAGAATAGGTTGAGGCGGTAATTCCGTTAAGTACTCAGCAACACGAATCTCGCCTTGATCCATCTGCAACAACTCAATCTGTTCTTGGTCTTTCTCACTGCATAGAATGAGACCAATCGGTGACTCTTCCCATGTTTTACGTTCGTATTTGTCTAGCCACCGCAGATAAAGCTCCATTTGCCCCTTGTAGGCTGCGCTGAAGCGACCGAGTTTAAGTTCAACTGCCACCAATCGACGCAAGCTACGGTGGAAAAAAAGCAGATCCAGGTAAAAATCTTCTTTGCCGATAGTCAAACGTTTCTGACGGGCAACAAAGGTAAAGTCAGTTCCTAACTCTAACAAAAACTGCTCTATCTCGCGCAAAATAGCGGTTTCCAGATCTCTTTCACTATAGGTATCGGCAAGTCCCAGGAAATTGAGTAGGTAAGGATCTCGAAAGACTATATCTGGAGTCATTTGATCCTCAGATCGAAGTGCCTCTAACTCTTGTCGAGCCAGTTCTTCTGGCTTGCGAGAAATCGCCGTGCGTTCGTAAAGCATCCCACGGATTTTAGCTCGCAAGATTCGCACACTCCACCGTTCAATACGGCACATCTCGGCATAAAAGTCGCGCTTCAGAGCCTCCTCAAGAACAATGAGTTCAATAAAATGGCTCCAACTCAACTGTTGTGACAGATCTGTGACAGTTTTGAGATTTGGAAAGCGCTCAACGAACTGAATCATGCGAAAGATGGCATCACGGGTAAACCCTCTTCCATATTCAGCCGTTAATTGTCGCGACAGTGTCACGACAATCTGCTTGCCATATTCGGCGCGTTCTTGTCCCAAGATTTCTTTGCGGATGCGCTCACCTACATGCCAATTAAGAATGACCAGCTCAGAGTTGACTACCCGTGCTACCCGTTGTTGTGCCTGATTAATAAGCGCACGAATATCCTCTAGCAGTTGGTTAGCGACGGTTGATTGCTTTTGAGTTAAACCCTCAGCATCACTCGCTTCTCTGGATACTTCTTCGTTTGTATGGTCGGAGTTTCCATCTGAAGCATTTGTTTCCATAAGTTGGCTTGCTCTAGCACTGGGGTGAAATAGCTGGCGAATATTGCTCCGAATTATACTTGATTTGATGCTAGTGACAAGCAGTTTTATTTTATTTGCGCCGACAATCCAGATTTCAGCATATTTTAGGCTTTAATATTGGAAACTTTTGGAAACTTTTTGAAAACATTTTTGAAAAAAGAAACTTTTTATTGACAGCTAATGATACCGATGCAACACTAAGGCAACTTCTCCACTAAAGGAGGTGGATCGTGAGCGTTACAAAGCATCGGCAGAGAATTTTGAAAGTGCTTCAAGAATGGTTTAAAGACCATGAGCAAGGACCCACACTTGAGGAGTTGTGTCAGTTATTAGAAATGCATCCACGTCAGAAAGCGACGGTTCAACGATGGTTGCAGACAATGCGAGGCATTGATGTAGAGTGGGATGCTCATGCTCATCGTAGCTTGCGTTTACTGACTCTTGAGCCGCAGGAGATTGAAGTCCAGCTACCTGTAACAGAAACCTTGCGGTATTTGGCAACAGGACTAGCAGAGTGGGAGAAGCGATCGCCAGAACTACGATCGCAAATTCCAGAAGCACTTCGCATGGGTATGTCTTACATGTATCTCACGGCTCTGTTAAGAGGAGAAAAGGCACCAGGAGATATACCTGAGTTATTCAAGAATGCTGAGGAAACATCTCTGTTGGACTGGTTGCCTGGTGCTGAAGAAATTAAGTATCTGCCACCTGACGTGACACTCATAGAGGGTGGACTGATTTCTGATTTCACTGAGGGTTGGCAGGTTGAAGGCAAGGGGGTGACGGAACAAGTTCAAGAATCCGTCATGCAAGATGTTTTGAAGCACTGCCGAACATTGCAGCTAGAAGAAGCTTATCGAGCATTTAGACAAGCGATCGTCCTGAAGCCAACCCTACCATATGAAGAATTTCGACGAATGTTAACGGCACCGCTATTTCATCCACTGCGAAATTATTTGAGACAAGCTTACATGGAACTGAAGAAGTTTGCGGAATACGACGTTTACTACCCTTGTCCCCGCTGTCGCTATCCACAAAGACAGCGTTCTGACGGAAGCTACGGCTGTCGCAATGTCTTCTGCCAAACATTGTGTACAAGAGCAAACCCATCTCTACTGCCACTTCCCCCTATTCCTAAATCAGAAGCTCATGAGTGGATGGTTGTCACACCTGGAATGCACAAATATGTTACTTTACCAGGCTTATGGGAAGTATCGCTGTACGAATCCCTGACTCGGCTGGGTATACGAGTCACACTATATCCACAAATTGATGAATATGACCTCCTGGTGGAGCTACCTGGAAACGTTCGTTGGATGATTGATGTCAAGGATTGGGCATACTTGCGACTCGATCGTCTCAAGCAAGTGCATTTCTGCCGAGATGCTGATGAAACCTTCATTGTGTTTCCAGATGCGCGAAAAGAGCATTTGCGGATCGAAGTGGTACGTGATGAATATGAAGCTGAATTAGGCGGTGTGCGCTTGCAGCTCATTAGTGAAATTCTTGAGAGAGCTGAAGCGATCGTAGGAGGCAAAACTCATGCGTAATCTCAGCAGTTGGTGTTATGAAATTACCAAAGAACTGCGCAATTCAAAGGTCCTGGAAGAATGGGTTGGAGCAATTTCAAATCCAAAAGCTCGAAAACGAGAACTCAGCCGATTAGCTCATCTCATTGTGCAAATAGAACTCGGATTCACTCTGCTTGAGCAGGTCGCACCTGGGGAATCAGCCGCTTCAGTATCTGCAATATTGTCAGGGTATCGATATCCCATTCCGCAGTTTAAGGAAGATACCAAGTGGCGATTAATCCAAACTGCTCGATTTTATTTAGTTCATGTTAGAGGGAAACAATGGGAACGAGCCGTTAAAGAATACATTGCTCTTTCTCAAGTGCTGAGAGTGTATAACCTTGATTCGGTGGAGTCTGTCCCTCGACTTATTGGCAGCAGCATAGCCCAAGCTCGATCGCAGACCTATCGGCGTACACTCGATCACCCACCTAAGCATAAGCATCAGAAGATTCAGTTTGCCAAAGCGGGTCGATGGTTCTGTAAGGTTTCCAGGGCAGGTAACAATCCAGTAGAGATTCCAATCGATATTCCACCAACCGTTGCAGCGATCGCCAACTCTGATCAAAAATCCTTACTCGTTCAATTTCGAGAAGAAGAAGCTCATAATCCGGCTGTAACAATTACCTTCGAGGCGTTGCTTCAGACTGCCCAGGAGATGGATGCTAAATATCCGAAAGGGAACTGGCATAAGCGATTGCATAAGATTGAGCTACAGCTCTACAACGCGGAGAGCAATGATTTTTCACCTAGTCATGTATTGAGATTAGAACAACTCGTTCACATTGTTGGATTATTGAATGTTGGCAAATCTACACTTCTGGAAATTCTGACATATCATCTGGCAAAACAGGGCTATCGTTGCGCCTTGATCGTTCATGATGTGGTAACATCTGTTCGCCTTGCTTCTTTGTTCCGTCATGAGTTAGAAATTGAAGCTGCTCCAGTGCTAGGAAGCAGCGATCGCGCCGATCACCTCGAAAAGGTTCACGAAACGGTATTTCTTGAACAAGGTAAGGATATTGCTGAAGGCGGAATTCATCCTGCATTACGCTGGTTTAGTCCGGTCTGCCCTTTGCTAGCGATCGTTCAATCTGATGAAAAGTGGGAATATGGGCAGGAACCTTGCCATCGGCTTTATCAACCTCAGATGCAGCAGATTGATAGAGATCAACAAGATGACGATGATGACTGGGAAGAGCAGAAGTATCGAACCTGTCCGTTGTACTATCAGTGTCCACGACATCAGTTAGAAAAAGACCTCGCAGTCGCAAGAATCTGGGTATTAACGCCTGCAAGTTTCATACATACTCGCGTTCCAAAGCAAGTTGCTCAAGAGAATATGACCTTTGCTGAGGCAATCTACCGGGAGTGCCATTTCCTGTTTGTGGATGAAGCCGATCGCGTCCAGCTTCAATTTGATGAAGCGTTTGCTCCCAGTGAAGTATTAGTGGATGCAACTCGTGAAGCTTATCTTAATAAAGTTGGAAATTGTACTGGCAGTATTTATCAGTCTGCTCGTAGTGAAATGGCAGCCGATCGTTTAGTCGCCTGGTTAAGTGCCCAGTACCTGGTTCAAAATGCAACGAACCGGATCTATCATCAACTGCTCAATAAAGCAGATTTAGTTGAGTGGTTGGGGTCTGCTCCTTTTACAGGTCGTTCTTTGTTTGCCAGGATTATTCGAGAAGTAACAGAACCCGAGGAAAGTCAACCCAAACAGCGCCGTAAACAAACTCGCCAGCAACGGATTGAAGCACTGCGCCAAAATACGGCATCTCCATCTGCTAAACGAAAGAAACTCCAAAAATTACGTCTAAGTCTACTTAATAAGGGCAAATTAGACGATTTCTTGAACGATCCAACCAACCTTGACTATGAGCTATCTGCCTTAGCCTTTCAATTACTCAAGCCAGGAGATGACAAAGAATCGTTCGCGAAAGTCAAAACATGGTGCTGTAGATGGTTAAAGGATCACATTGAAGATTTCCGTCAGAAGATTGATTTAGAGGAGTTAGCGCGTAATCTCTACTTTGCCATTTTAGTTGCAGTCCTAGATAGCCAACTGACTTATTTAGTTGACAACATGCTATCAATTCGTGCTGTACTGGATCTTCAAGATCTAAATCAAAAATTACTCAGGCGACCTCCGTTTGATTACTTACCTGTCGTGCCAGAGTCGCCTGTGGGAAATATTTTAGGCTTCTGTTACAGGAATGATCATCGGGATTTGCGGGGAGGTAAGCTCGACTACTTCCGCTATGTTGGAGTCGGGAGAGCTTTACTGCTTCACTTTCCTAAACTGTTTGCGATCGATGGCAGAGAAGGACCACACACGATTCTAATTTCCGGAACAAGCTACGCACCTGGACTGCTTAAAAATCAGGACTCTTTATACTACACGCCACCAAGCTATCACATTGATGTTCAGCCGACAGTGTTGCTGTCTGCCACTACTACTAGATGTTCCAGCGTCAGTGAGTCAGGAATTAGCGAAAGTCGTTTTGTCTTTAGCCCGCTTTCAGGGTTTGGAGGAATACCCATTTCTATATCTGGCAATCACTACACGATTCGTAGACAGAATATGCGTGATTTAATTCAAACACTGTGTTCCCCAGAAGCAGGTGGATTGAAATTAGATGATGTTTTCCGATCGATTCGCAAACGTACAGAAGACAATCCAGAACAATGGATCGATCGAGAACGGTTCTTGATGGTGACAGGAGGTTATGAAGAAGCAGAGGAATCTTGTTCTACTATGGGTCCACTTTGTCCAGATAAACATTTAGAACCCTTACGACGCGACCACTCACCTCCTAATCTTCGCGGTATTCGTCGTAGCAAAATTCAGGGACTTAGAGATACCTCAGTACAAGGCATTTTTGCTCCCCTACTCGCGTTAGAGAGAGGGTATAACATTCTCAACCGATATGATAAAGCCGCCTTTGGAGCTGTCCTATTTCTCAATCGCCCGATGCCTGTACCGGATGATTGGCAAACTGTTGTTCAACAACTGAACGCTTGGGCACTGAAACATGAAGCCGATCCTAAATTGCTAGAGGGTGAGAGTGAACCAATCACTGTGATTAAAGCTAGCGAGTTTTTTTACCGTCACGCAACTAATAAATTACGGGAACTGAGCAACAGAGCCTATTCCTTCCACACCTTAACTGAGGAGGAACGGGATATGCTGTGCTGGAATCAACTGGTCAAAATTTGGCAGATTATTGGACGATTAGTTCGTGGAAATGTCCCAGCAGAAGTGTATTTCCTGGATGCTAAGTTTGCACCATTTTCTGCTGAAGATCTGAAGGATAAAACAAACACCTCCCTGCTAGTTGCCATCATCAAAACGCTTGAACTGCATCTCGAAAATAGTGATTTAGAGCCCTGGAGACTTACTTTAGCCCGATCGCTCTACGGCGATTTTCTAAAAGCACTCAAGAACACGGACGGTTTGAAATATGAGAATTAACTACATTCTTCCTGGTGCATGGGAACTAACAGAAGAAGCACAAACTCCAATCTACGCAATTAATGTGCCCACGGCATGGCGGCAGGTTGCAAAAGCGTTAACAGCTCGACGTAGTAGAGGAAGCTATCGAAGTATTCCAGTGCGATCGCTCGACACGCTGATCAGCGCAACTTTTCCACAAATTATCTATACAAACCGTAGGAGTTGGAGCGGAGACCCCGTTCCCTGGATTTATGCAACCGATCGAGCCAATATTGAAGAGTTGCCTTTTCTGGTTCAGGGGTGGTTTCGAGAGGAATTTGGCGCAACTGAGGAAGTAGAAGCCGCGATTTCAAATTTAAGACATCAAGATTGGCAGTGGTTCTCTCAAGTATATTCTCCGTCAGATGAAGAGATTCGTTGGCAGGGGATTCCAGACTATCTGGCACGGCAATTGCAGGGAGCAACGATCGCCTTTGGACTTAACCGCCAGTATCCATTGCAATTCTATCGAGTGAATCGGTTTGAAGATGGGGCAGAACTGATGTCTTTTCCCCCCACAGACATCCCGGTCGGTAAAGGAAAAGTTTCGGTTTCGTTTGTAATTCTTCTGAAATTGCATACAGTTCCTTGGCGTAAGGAACCTCTGATCTACCATGCCCTCTCCCTACGTCGATGGGTTACATCTTCCCTAATTAAAAACGAGAATGGAGAATTTCGTTATCGAGGCGTAACTGCCTACATTGGCGATACCCGCCGCTGGTTAGATGGTGCAGAACAGCCCTTTTCATTTATAACCCTTCGCATGAAGCGGGGAGAGGAAGAACCCTACTGGCATCCTCACACCATAACAGAGCTATTGAGAGATGCAGGTGAGATTCCAGAGCCAAAAGAATTAGCATCGAATCCTGTGTACAACTGGCATCAATTTAATCGAAGTAATCGTACGGTTCAAGCAGCAATTCCTGTAGGCGATCGTCTGCGGAGGCATCCTTGTTTACCGGGGGTTAGCCCGTTGGATTTGGCAAGGCTAGATCAGGAGATCGCAGCTTGTCTTCCAGTGGAGCGAGTTGGTGAGGGAGTCAGAGTTCAACAGGCAAATAGTCGGCGATTGACTCAGGTTTCCAACAAAAGATTGATGCTGCATCCCGAAATTGCAAGTCCTGCTGCATCTAAAGTTTTGCGATCGCAACCTACAGTATTGATACTTTGGGAAACAGAGGCAATCAGAGATGCACTCATTGCAGAATTATGCCGTTTACTCACCTTAGCACCAACCTCTGAATCAAATATTTATGCAGGTGAGTATGGCTCTTTGCAAATCCTTACACAAGATGTCGGCATTTTAGGAAATCTGCTTGATGTTGGAAGTTTCTCAGTTCCAGCGAGAAATCGTCAACAACGACGCGTCCAATGCTTGGAGGAGCGAATTCAACTGATTGCAAATTCTGTACCACGAGTGGAGGGACTGAAAGGAGCATTAGTTGAAATAATAGAGCCACCCAACATACCGGAAGCAGATCCAAAACTTGCATGGCGTGTGGGTTTAGCTCAAGCTGGCTATGTCAATCAGCACTTGCACGCTCTGAAGGAAGTTGATGAGGAAGATACAAGCCGCAAAGCTGCACAAACGAGGACATCAAACAAAGAACGAGTCAAACGTGCTGTTACTGACTTATTGAGGCAGTGGGGAGTTTTATCTAATTCGTTAATCCAGCCAGAGGTTGACTATGTTGAGCCACACACCTGGCTAACCTGTCTCAGTATTTTACGACGAACTCGTCGCACAAATGTTCAAGGTATACCCCATACTGCTGCCATCATGGTGCGTGTCAACCCAGTGAGTGGAGAAGTTCAAGCAACAACGCCGCAGTTATGGAGGAGTCAACGCTGGGCTTCCTATCCTGATGTCTTACAGCATCTAACGGCTGAACGATGGGAGCCCAATTCATGGTTTGATGAGTCTAACGACGAATCTAGCGAAGAGAGAACTTTACTCACACAGTTTGTGGCTCAGTGTTTGCAGGATTGTTTGAATACTCCTATTGCTGATGTGAACAATCCTTATGTGCTTTTTATGGCAGAGGCACATAATACTCGAAGCAAACTGAGCTGGCTCCACAATCGAGAGTTGTTAGACCTAGCACCAGGTAATTTGCCGAATGAATTGAAACGACACATTCAGAACCAAGAGAAGCGCGATCGCTTATGGATTGTCCGGTTGCGAACCACCGATGACATGGAAGTACCAGTATATATTTCTAAAAACAGCGAAGGAAGCCGCACTAAGGGAGTGTTTGAATGGCAGAATGTATGCGACCAATCAAAGCGGCAAGTCTACCTCAGCATTAGCCAACTACCCAGCAGTGCTAAATTTGTCCTACGGAGATCGCAATCTCGTTTAGATTCAGCGAAAAGTCCGGCTGGACAAGTAAAACCATTAGAGATAGCTCCGATTTATCATCCAGGCATTCCAGCAGAACAACTTGTCCAATTTGTTCATTCTCTCAGGAAGCGATGGCTTTACTTTGCCGATACCGTTGCCTTACCGTTTCCCCTTCCTTTTGCAACGAAAGCAAAAGAGTATGCAGTCAGTGTTAGAGATAATGCAGAAACGTTAGAAGCAATTGAGGAAGTGCAGCTAGAGGACGAGTAGTAACGTCGCTTTTATGAACCATTCACTTTGTTGAGAAGCATCTTATATCAAACAATAAGAACCATGAATTCCTACTCTTTATGGAATTCCTGAAGAGGGACATTGCTCAAGAGTATGACCGAATCCAGACTCGTGTACGTGAAGATCCAGGTACAGCAGGCGATCAAGCTGGCGAAAACTGGCCTAGCCTGCTTAAAAATTGGCTTCCCGCAAATTATCCCATAGTAACTAAAGGACGCATTATTAGCTGTGAGGGCAAAGTTAGCCCCCCAGTGGATATTCTTGTAATTTAACCGTCTTATCCGATCGCATTACGTGACAAAAAATTGTACTTTGCTGGGGGAGTTGTCGCTGCATTTGAGTGTAAGCTAACCCTGCGAAAAGGAAATATCAAGAAGGCTATCAAAAATACTGCTCTTATTAAAGACTTGATTCCAGAACGAAACAGTAATCCATATGATGAACTACACCAACCTATCATCTTTGGCATACTTGCTCACTCCCATGAATGGGAGTCTCTTCATAGAATCGATCGTCAGGTAGAAAAGTCCTGAGTTTAGCGATCGCGCGTTTTTAATGAACCGCAAAGACGCAAAGGACGCGAAGGAAGAGAGGGAAGAAGGCGATCGCGTACACCACAAAACTTATTTTTATTCGTCGTCTTCTTCCATCAGTTGCCAGATTAGGAAGCAGACATCAAGGACAATACCTAATGGGTTGTTGATTAGTCCGATTGCTGTTGCAATCACAAACATAACAATATTGCGGCGTTGCTTTAGGGAAAGTTTCATCTTGATTCAACCTGTATTTATTGGGGTTGAATGCAAGGTATTTTTGGGGCTGTAGCTGAAAGCAAAGCAGACTGGGCAACTGCTGAAAGCTAGTTATAATAAGCGATAAGCACTTTGGGGTAGGTGGAAAGTTTAGGGTTATCCCCAAACTTTGTGGCAAAATCTTTGGACTTAATCTATGGCGCGACGTTCTCTGGGTGATGATGTTAAGGCGCGGGTGAAGCGTCTGTTTGAGGCGTTGCTAGCTTATGTTAATGATGAATTTGAGGATGGCGACAAACTCGGAATTGATTACAACTGGCAAGGCGAGACGCAGTTGGTAATTAGGACAAAGCGGCGATATCTGGAAGAACTGACCGCAAAAGACAAATACAAAGGTAAGTTAACCCCAGCGCAAGTTAGGGAAGCCCTAAATCGGCTAGAAGATTATTTAGAAGTTTTAGAAGATAACCGTACCTCAACCAAAGGTTCGGAAGATTGGCACTTTACGTTGAAGCTGTGGCACAAAGATAAAGAGGCGAATCTGAGGCAATTTGATATTGAGTGGGAAAAGAAAAGACCGCCAAAATCTCAAGCTATTGCTAAGAAGATTAAGCTGCAAACTGATATCCTATCCGCTACGTCTACTGCCCTTAACAAGCTGGAAGGGAAATCGAAATCTGTTGCGAACAATATTCCTCCCAGCGGTGCTAAAGAATTTGTCGGACGCACAGCAGAATTGTTAGAAATTCACCAGTTATTGCAGGAAAATAAGCAAGTCGCCATCGCTGCTGTGGCTGGGATGGGTGGCGTGGGTAAAACAGAACTCGCTACTCAGTATGCAAGACAGTATTTACCAAGTTACGCGGGTGGCGTTTGCTGGCTATCTGCACAGAGAAATACGGGAACTGGCATTATTAGATTTTTCCAATTGAAATTTGAGATCGACCCGCCGCCAGATTGGGAATTAACAGATAAATTGGAGTTTTGTTGGGAGAAATGGATTCCCGGCAATGTTTTAATTGTGTTAGATGATGTCACCGACTACACACAACAAGTCAAGCCTTACTTACCGCGACCGGAATTATCTCGATTTAAGGTATTGCTGACGACGAGATTTCAGTTTGGGTCATCTTTGCCGCAGTTACGGCTAGATGTGCTGAAACCTTTGGCGGCGATGAAGTTATTAGAATCAATAATTGGCAGGGAACGGCTAAAACGCGAAGCTTGGGTGGCGAGAAGACTTTGTAAATGGTTGGGATATTTGCCGTTAGGGTTAGAGTTAGTCGGGAGATATCTGGATCAACAGCCGAATTTGTCGCTGGAGAAACTACTGGCGCGATTGGAAAGAAAGCGACTGGAACACGAAGCGATCCAGAAAGCTGACCCGTTAATGCGGTATGAATTGGGGGTGGCGGCATTTGACTTGAGTTGGGAACAGTTGGATGAGAATGCGAAATCTAAAGGTTGTTGGTTGAGTTTGTATGGTTTGGCTCCAATTCGTTTAGGTTTAGAGATTATCGAGGATGATGAAGAATTAGAAATTTGGGAAAAAGCGCTAAGCGATTTAATCAGTTTGCACTTGTTACAACACTTGGGGGAAGAAACTTATCGTTTGCATCCGTTGATGCGACAATTTTTCCAACAGAAGTTAAATAAGTCAGCCGAAGCGGAGGAATTGAAACGCCAATTTGCGGCGCTGATGGTAGCAGTGGCAAGGGA
Source organism: Coleofasciculus sp. FACHB-1120 (assembly GCF_014698845.1). Classification (NCBI taxonomy): domain Bacteria; kingdom Bacillati; phylum Cyanobacteriota; class Cyanophyceae; order Coleofasciculales; family Coleofasciculaceae; genus Coleofasciculus; species Coleofasciculus sp. FACHB-1120. The sequence goes on from NZ_JACJTV010000024.1 coordinate 15,294, forward strand.
AATTCCTCAGCAGCCTACTTGCGAAGATATTATCAATTTCAGTCCGGTAATTCCCCATATAGAAGAAGCGGCTAACTATCTGATTGAATATATTAACGATGAGGATTTAATTTGGTCTTTCACAGGCTTAGGTAGGTTTTATAATGGTCAAGGATTTTATCAGCAGGCAGAACCTTGGTTAAAACAGTGTGTAGAAGTAGTTAAAAGTCGCCTCGGTGCAGAATATCCCGATGTCGCCGCCAGTCTCAACAGCTTAGCTGGTCTCTACTATAGTCAAGGACGCTACAGCGAAGCGGAACCATTGTTTCTGCAAGCACTTGACATCGCTCAAAAAAGTTTGACTGCCGACCATCCCCAAATTGCCATCGGTCTCAACAACTTAGCTGGTCTCTACTATAGTCAAGGACGCTACAGCGAAGCGGAACCATTGTTTCTGCAAGCACTTGACATTGCTCAAAAAAGTCTTCCCCTCAACCATCCCCAAATTGCCACCCATCTCAACAGCTTAGCTGGTCTCTACCGAAGTCAAGGACGCTACAGCGAAGCGGAACCATTGTTTCTGCAAGCACTTGACATCGCTCAAAAAAGTCTTCACCCCGATTATCCCAGTATTGTCATCCATCTCAACAGCTTAGCTTTACTCTACTCTGATCAAGGACGCTACAGCGAAGCGGAACCATTGCTTCTGCAATCACTTGACATCGATAAAAAAAGTCTTCCCCCCGACCATCCCCAAATTGCCACCGATCTCAACAACTTATCTGGTCTCTACTATAGTCAAGGACGCTACAGCGAAGCGGAACCATTGCTTCTGCAAGCACTTGACATCGCTCAAAAAAGTCTTCCCACCAACCATCCCCAAATTGCTACCGACCTCAACAACTTAGCGGGACTCTACTATAGTCAAGGACGCTACAGCAAAGCGGAACCATTGTTTCTGCAAGCACTTGACATCGATAAAAAAAGTCTTCCCCCCGACCATCCTCAAATTGCCATCCATCTCAACAACTTAGCCAGTCTCTACAAATCTCAAAGACGCTACGGCGAAGCGGAACCATTGTTTCTGCAAGCACTTGACATCGATAAAAAAAGTCTTCTCCCCGACCATCCCCAAATTGCTACCGACCTCCACAACTTAGCTGGTCTCTACTATAGTCAAGGATGCTACGGCGAAGCGGAACCATTGTTGCTGCAAGCGATTGAAATTTGTCACCGTAGCTTAGGAGATAATCATCCGAATACGGTGAAATTTAAAGGAAATTTTGCAATTTTTTTAGAGGCAAGAAATGTGGAGAATCGGTTTAATATAGAGGCGTTGCGGGAGCATCCTTTGGGTGAGCAAATATTGGCACAATTGATAGCAATGATGGAAGAATCTGAGGATAATTCGCCAGGATGAGAGCGATCGCCTCTGGGACATCCTGGGAATCAAATATACCCTGGCGAATGTAATTCGCGGCTACACAAGCAAAGTCCGCCTGCGCGGACTAATAAATTTTATTTAACCCGCGAAGGCGGGTTTCGTCTGTGTAGCTGCGATTTCCAATCGCAGCTACAAAAATTAGAGGGACTGAGTGAAAGCGCGAACTGACAAGTCAGCGCTTCGCTATCGCATCACCACATCAAGAGAGTGCGAACTGACAAGTCAGCGCTTCGCTATCGCATCACCACATCAAGAGAGTGCGATCGCTACCTGCCGTTTTATACTGCTCAAGCAAGAAGCATCCCGTAGGATAAAAGATATCCACCTGCGACGGAATGACTATCTGTGGCTAAGTCAGATGAATTGCATCCAGAGACGGCGATCGCGCTTGCCCGTACTCCCCTATATGAACTTGCCCTAGAACAAAAAGCCCGATTGACTGCCTTTTCCGGCTGGGAAATGCCCGTACAATACACCGGAATCGGACAAGAACACCTGGCAGTACGCACCACCGCGGGAATGTTCGACATCTCCCACATGGGGAAATTTACCTTCAAAGGGAAACAGCTGATTTCGTACTTACAGCCTCTCGTTCCCTCAGATTTGAGCCGCCTGAAAGCTGGTGAATCTCAGTACACCGTCCTGCTGAATTCTCACGGCGGCATTTTGGACGACATTATCTTCTATTATCAGGGCGAAGATGCAGACGGCCAGCAGCGAGGAGCGATGATTGTCAACGCCGCCACTCGATCCAGAGACAAAGCATGGCTGTTTGCCCAACTGGAATCTTCTCAAATTGATTTCGAGGATCTTTCCCTAGCAAAAGTTTTGATTGCCGTTCAGGGACCACAAGCGCTGGCATATCTTCAAGAATTTGTCAAGGAAGACCTGACGCCCATTAAGGCATTTGGACATTTAGAAGCAACCGTCTTGAATGAGCCAGCTTTCATCGCCCGGACTGGGTACACCGGAGAGGATGGATTTGAAGTCATGGTAGACCCAGAAGTGGGGGTAGACTTGTGGCGCAGTCTCTTCACTGCTGGCGTCGTACCCTGCGGACTTGGTGCCAGAGACACCCTGCGCCTGGAAGCAGCAATGGGCCTCTACGGGCAAGATATGGACGAAAGCACAACCCCTTTAGAAGCTGGATTGGGTTGGCTGGTTCATCTGGATACGAAAGGCGATTTTATCGGGCGTCCAGTCTTAGAAAAACAGAAGGCAAACGGCGTAGAACGACGCTTGGTAGGGCTGCAAATGCAGGGGCGTTTTATTGCGCGTCATGGCTACCCGGTGCTATCCAAAGGTGAAGCTGTCGGCGTCGTCACTAGCGGCACCTTAGCACCAACGGTAGGGCAACCCATCGCCCTCGCCTATCTCCCTCCGAATCTGGCTCAGATAGGTCAGGAATTGGAGGTAGAAATCCGGGGCAAAGCTTATCCAGCCGTTGTGGTTAAAAAACCTTTTTATCGCTCCCCCAGTCGTCTTCCTAGCAAGTAAATGTATGGCGCGAGGTGGATGGATAAAGAGGTTGGTGAATCGGGCAGCATTAATCGGACTCGCCATCATTGGCATTCTCCTGGGCGTAGCCGCTTGGGCGTTGTTTACATCGATTTGGATGCCCGGAGTCAGTTACCAAGCTGCATTGCCGCCGCTGACTCCCCAGGAGGAAACGCTGCGAGATGCCCTCCGGCAAGATGTGGAAAAGATTGCCGGTGAACTGGGAGAACATAACTTCTCGAACTATAAGAATCTAGCGGCGGCGGCTGATTTCTTGGAAGTATCTTTGAGCAATGCTGGCTACAAAGTTCAACGCCAAGGATACAAAATTGCTGAGAACACTTATTACAACCTAGAAGCCGAGATTGCTGGGACAAATCGAGCCGACGAGATTGTGGTGATAGGGGGTCACTATGACTCTGTATTTGGGAGTCCCGGTGCCAATGATAACGGCACGGGTGCCGCAGCCGTCCTAGAGTTGGCGCGTGCCTTTGCTGGAAAAAAGACTTCCCGAACTCTGCGCTTCGTTGAGTTTGTGAATGAGGAACCGCCATTTTTCCAGACGCCGGAAATGGGAAGCGTCGTTTATGCCAAACGTTGCCGCAACGCGGGTGACAATATTGTTGCCATGCTCAGTTTGGAAACAATCGGCTACTACTCCGACCAGCCAGGAACCCAGAAATACCCATTTCCCTTAAGCCTTTTCTATCCCTCGCAGGGTAACTTTATTGCCTTTGTGAGCAACCCAACCTCTGCTGATTTGGTGAGGAAAGCGATCGCCTCTTTCCGTCGTCATGCGAAGTTCCCCTCCGAAGGTGCCGCCCTCCCAGAAAGGATTCCCGGCGTCGGCTGGTCGGATCAATGGTCTTTCTGGCAGCAAGGTTATCCCGGTATCATCGTCACAGACACCGCGCCTGCCCGTTACCCCAACTATCACACTTTAGAAGATACTCCCGATAAAATTGATTACGACCGCTTGGCGCGGGTGGTGGCTGGATTAGAGGGTGTTGTTGCCGACTTGGCAGGGAGTCAGTAATTCAGGTTATCTGCACGACTTCAAGCATCAAGCGATCGCGTTTTCAGTCAAGCCTGCGAGGAGTGTGCCTATCCTCAAGCCTCAGCCTCTGGGCAGATTGCGCTGAAACCGATCCACCAACTGGGCAAACTCCCGCACAGCTTTCTCAGACTGTTGTGCTGCCACCCAGCTAAAGTCATTGTGACCGGCTTCATCCACCCACAAAAAGCGCTTCGGTTCGTTAGCAGCTGCAAAAAGTTGCTCCCCGTGCCAAAAGGGAATCACTTCATCCCGCTTCCCGTGCATGACCAAGACTGGGCAACGCACCTTTTTAATCTTGTCGAGATTGCGGAACCGATCAAACGGCACAATCGGGATGCGCGTCAGCACTCGAAACGCTGTAATAAACCCACTTTCCACAATTAAACCTGCAAGCGGTTGACGAGAAGCCAAATCCACCGTTGGCCCACTTCCCACCGAACGCCCATAAGCAATAATTCGGTTCGGGGGCACACCTAGCTGCTGAGTCAGATAAGTATAAGCCGCATCGATATCCCGATAAGAATTGCGCTCGGTAGGCGTTCCTTGACTGGTTCCATAACCGCGATAATCATACGAAAAGACGGCAAAGCCCATGTCCCGCAAACCTTGACGCACCGACAAGACATCAAATAAGTCTTCAGCGTTACCGTGACTATATAAAATTGTGTAAGTGGCATTGGGATTAGGCAGATAAGCTGCCGAGATTTGCACGCCATCCGTTGTGGTTAGCTTGAGAATCTCGCTACTGTCCCGATAGCTGGACGGCTGGGGCACAAAAATCATCCTATCGGAAAAGAAATAGGCGTAGAAGCAAAGAAAAGCGTAGATGAAAATGGCAGAGCGCATAAGTCTTTTAACAGAAAATTCACCGAAAAGCAGGCGTTTAAGCTTTTTCTTATCCATAATGTTTCTGATATTACGGTTTGAAGCTGTAAACTTAATGGCTGGTTAAAGCTATTTGAGCGCGTATTTGAGGAAGGAAGTGCAATGGCTCTGGAATATCCTGAAGACCTAAAATATCTGGATTCTCACGAGTATGTGCGACTGGAGGGTGAGATTGCCACAATTGGCATCAGCGCCTTTGCAATCGATCAGCTGGGCGATATTGTATTTCTGGATTTGCCAGAAGTTGGTGACGCCCTCTCAAAGGGAGAGAGTTTTGGGACAATTGAATCGGTGAAAGCGGTTGAAGATATGTATGCCCCGGTCAGCGGGACTGTTATAGAACGCAATACTGCCATCGTGGAAGCTCCGGAACACGTATCTGAAGATCCCTACGGCGAAGGATGGTTTCTAAAAGTTCGGATTAACGACCCGGATGAGCTGGATGAGGCGTTATCGGCGGATGAGTATCGTTCGCAGGTGGAAGGAGAGTAAATCGGGAACGCACTGAAAGCTTGAACCCTAGATCCCCCTAACCGCCCTTTTCCAGGGGGAGCCAGAAAAGTCCCGCTTTTTATCGGGGGATTTAGGGGATCTGTGCGTTAGTCTAATAAATCATTCCTTCCAAAATCTAAAATCTAAAATTGCGGTAACTTCGAGACGCGGCAAATCGGTGTTTTTACAGCGCCTGACCCCGAAAAATTGTTGCAAAATATGAAATAGTCGCGTCTGGAGAGCAACCTGTGGTAATTTCTATCCCTCATACCGAGTCTAGCCGTCAGCATCTGCTAGAAGAAATGGGAGAGCCGATTTCTTTTGTACAGAGGCATATCGGCCCTAGCCCGGATGAAGTCCAGCAAATGCTTGAGGTATTGGGGATATCGACCCTAGATGCCTTAATCGACCAAACGATTCCGCAGGCAATCCGGCGATCGCGTTCTCTGAATGGGGCAACTGGGAAAACAGATTCGCTCCAGCTTCCCCCAGCCCAGAGTGAGTACGCAGCGCTGAGTCGATTGAAAGCGATCGCTTCCAAAAATCAGGTGTTTCGCTCATTGATTGGCATGGGGTATTCCGACTGCATTACCCCGCCAGTCATTCAACGGAATATTTTAGAAAACCCCGGCTGGTACACCGCCTACACCCCTTATCAGCCAGAAATTGCCCAAGGGCGACTAGAGGCGCTGCTGAATTTTCAGACAATGATTATTGACTTGACAGGTCTGGAAATTGCCAATGCTTCCTTACTCGATGAAGCAACCGCCGCCGCAGAAGCGATGACGATGAGTTATAGTCTCTGCAAAACCAAGGCAAATGCCTTTTTTGTCTCCAGCGCCTGCCATCCCCAAACGATTGAAGTATTGCAAACACGGGCAAGACCACTGGGCATTAAGGTTATTGTCGCCGCTCATCAGAACTTTGATTTTGAGCAAGCAATCTTTGGGGCAATCCTGCAATATCCCGCCACGGATGGCACGATTTACGATTATCGGGGTTTTGTAGAAAAAGCTCATGCAGCGGGTGCTTTAGTCACTGTGGCAGCAGATCCCTTGAGCCTAACGCTGCTGACACCACCGGGAGAATTTGGGGCAGATATTGCGGTAGGAAGCACTCAGCGGTTTGGAATTCCCCTCGGATATGGGGGGCCTCATGCAGCCTACTTTGCCACCAAAGAAGAGTATAAGCGCCAGGTGCCGGGGCGAATTGTCGGAGTCTCCAAGGATGCCAACGGCAAGCCAGCACTGCGTTTAGCTTTGCAAACCCGCGAACAGCATATCCGCCGCGACAAAGCGACCAGTAATATCTGTACTGCTCAAGTTCTCCTGGCGGTAATGGCGAGTATGTATGCCGTTTACCACGGGTCAGCGGGACTGAAAAAAATTGCCCAGAATATCCATAAACTGACGGGCATTCTAGCGTCAGGATTGAAGCGGCTGGGGTACGGCATCGGTGCAGAGCAATTTTTTGATACGTTGCGGGTAGATTTGGGCGATAATGCTACGCATCGCTTACGCGATCGCACTCTCGAAGACATTCTCGCAGATGCCCAAGCTCGTCAGATTAACTTGCGGATTCTAGATGCAAATACTGTCGGAATCAGCTTGGACGAAACCACAACCGTACAGGACTTACAAGACCTATTTGAAATTTTCGCCGGGACACATGAGTTGCCCTTTACGGTGGAAGAGTTGGGTAAGGGCGTAACCCCGTCCCTAAAAGAGGAACCCTTTGCCCGCAAAAGCAGCTATTTAACTCATCCCGTCTTTAACCGCTATCACTCGGAAACTGAGTTATTGCGCTACTTGTACCGTCTACAGGCAAAAGACTTGTCGCTGACAACTTCCATGATTCCCTTGGGTTCATGCACGATGAAGCTGAATGCGACGGCGGAAATGATCCCGGTAACGTGGGCGGAATTTGGCAAAATTCATCCTTTTGCGCCCCATTCGCAAACGCGGGGTTATCAAATTCTGTTCCAGCAGCTTGAGGCGTGGTTAGCAGAAATCACCGGCTTTGCGGGCATTTCTCTGCAACCAAATGCCGGATCTCAAGGCGAATATGCGGGACTGCTAGTGATTCGTCAGTATCACGAAAGTCGCGGGGAAGAACATCGGAATGTCTGTCTGATTCCCCAATCTGCCCACGGGACAAATCCTGCCAGTGCGGTAATGTGTGGGATGAAAGTAGTCGCGATCGCTTGCGACGAGCGAGGCAATATTGATGTAGACGATCTCAAAGCCAAAGCCGAGAAACATCGCAATGAACTCGCCGCCTTGATGGTGACATATCCCTCGACTCACGGCGTCTTTGAGGAACCGATTAAAGAAATCTGCAACATCGTCCACGCTAACGGCGGACAAGTTTACATGGACGGGGCGAATATGAACGCCCAAGTCGGCTTGTGCCGTCCCGGAGACTTTGGGGCAGATGTTTGTCACTTAAACTTGCACAAAACCTTCTGTATCCCCCACGGCGGCGGTGGGCCAGGAATGGGGCCAATTGGGGTAATGCCGCATCTCGTGCCATTTTTACCGGGGCACTCGGTTGTCCCAACTGGCGGCGAACAAGGCATCGGTGCCGTTGCAGCCGCCCCTTGGGGGAGTGCCAGCATCCTCCCCATTTCGTGGATGTACATCGCCATGATGGGGTCGGCAGGCTTAACAGAAGCGACAAAAGTAGCGATTCTCAATGCCAACTACATTGCTCGTCGCTTAGAAGCTTTCTATCCTGTTTTGTACAAAGGGCAGAATGGTTTGGTGGCGCACGAGTGTATTTTAGATTTGCGATCGCTTAAAAAGTCTGCGGGTATCGAAGTGGATGACATCGCCAAGCGTTTAATGGACTACGGTTTCCACGCCCCGACTGTATCTTGGCCTGTAGCGGGTACGGTGATGGTAGAACCCACAGAAAGCGAATCGAAGGAAGAACTGGATCGTTTCTGCGATGCGATGATCTCAATTCGTCAGGAAATTGTCGAAATTGAATCGGGTAAGATGGACGCTCAAGATAATGTCTTGAAGAACGCACCCCACACCGCAGAAGCTTTAATGACTTCCGAGTGGAATCATCCCTATTCTCGCGAACAAGCGGCTTATCCTGCACCGTGGACGAGAGAACACAAATTTTGGCCTACTGTCGGACGCATCGATAATGCTTTTGGCGATCGCAATTTTGTTTGCGCTTGTCTCCCGATGGAAGCTTATTCACAAGGCTAGTATTCTTTGAAAGAAAGGGCGATCGCACTTGTTGATTTGTGATGAGTGCGATCGCATCTTTTTTTAACCGCAAAGAAATCTCTCACCTACGTCGCTGATTCTGACATACTACTTGCCATAGCCATTGTACCCAGCGCCGCACAAAGCCAATTATTGCCTGTATCCAATCCTGTCTAAATATAGATTTATTTAGCTTTCTAAGCCCCCGTCTCATCGTAACTTCTGGAACTACAGGAATTGGTTCGCGTTTAGCCCTAATCTCTGGCGCTCTAATTTGTGTAGTTGGAGTTACCTTCCCTACGGTTTGAATAGCGGTATCACAATTTTTAACTTTTGCAATGAGTCCCATTCCCTGATATAAGTAACGGGCATTTTTATAAGCTTGAATAGCTTCCCACTTGCCCTGTTCTGCTAAAGCTTTTCCTAAATTAAACCAGGTATCAGCTTCCCCATTGCGATAGCCAATCTCCCGGAGTATTGTCAGGGAATGCTGGTAGTATTCAATTGCTAGTGGGTATTGCCCCAGAGAATTGTAAGCATTACCCAAATTTATGAGAGAAATCGCTTCCCCATTGCGATCGCCAATCTCCCGAAATATTGCTAGGGAATGCTGGTAGTATTCAATTGCTGGTTGGTATTGCCCCAGAGAATTGTAAGCATTGCTCAAATTACCGAGAGACCTAGCTTCCCCATTGCGATCGCCAATCTCCCGAAATATTGCTAGGGACTGCTGATAGTATCCAATTGCTAGTGGGTTTTGTCCCAGAGAATCGTAAGCAATGCCCAAATTTATGAGAGAAATCGCTTCCCCATTGCAATCGCCAATCTCTCGAAATATTGGTAGGGACTGCTGAAAGTAATCAATTGCTGGTTGATATTGTCCCAGAGAATTGTAAGCATTGCCCAAATTACCGAGAGACCTAGCTTCCCCATTGCGATCGCCAATCTCCCGAAATATTGCTAGGGACTGCTGATGGTAATCAATTGCTGGTTGATATTGTCCCAGAGAATTGTAAGCATTGCCCAAATTACTGAGAGACCTAGCTTCCCCATTGCGATCGCTAATCTGCCGTGTTATTGCCAGGGACTGCTGATGGTAATCAATTGCTGGTTGGTATTGTCCCAGGGAATTGTGAGCAATGCCCAAGCTATTTAGAGAAGCTGCGAATTCCCAACTCTCGGAGTTATTTTGCTGCCATGCTTCAACTAACTGCCCGTACAGTTCCACTAGGACAGTGTTGTAACCTCGTAAAGCTAGAAAATCTTCACACAGGCGAATAGTGTTGAAGGCGTCGTTATACTCTCCCAACTGATAGCAGTGATAGAAAACTTCTAGATATTCTGCTACATCACTTATTGTCCGCCAGGGTTCTGGTTTGGTATTTTCTTTGTAGTATACGATCGCCTTTTGGTGCGCCTCGGTTAGATCGCCCGCCTTTTGCTTGACATACGCCAAAACGAACGGGTGAAACTGAAACCATCGCCCCCCGTTGTTGTCCTTTTCCTCCTGCAAAAGAGAACGCTTAGCCAACTGCCTTAAATCCTGCTCCGATACATTCTCTCCCGGCAACTGGGCATCTGCCATCGCCGCATTGAAAGCAATCCGATAAACACTCAAATTTAGTAGCAGTCTTTGCAACTTGTCACTGAGTCGGTTAAAGCTAGCATCTAACACCAGGCGCATCCAGATATCAATTTTGCGTCGGTGCAACCCTTTAAGCTTCTCGTCAGTCACTAGCTGGGCTACGTCAGCCAAACCATACCTCTGCAAGTGACTAATTTGCGGATCTGACTCCTCTTCTGCCCGCAAAAAACCTACAACCAGCGTCAGCAGCAGGGGATGCCCTTCTGCCTTTTTCGCAAAATCTAGCAATTCTGTCTCAGTCCCCAGAATCCCCAAAGCCCCTAACAAATTAGCCCCCTCTGCTGGTGACAATCCCGGCAAAGGAAGCCATTGCAACTTAATTTCAGGCAAATCCGGGTGTTCCCGCGTCGTTACCAGAATGACACTCTTACCGCCACATCCCAACCAACCGTGAAAAAACTCTTCGTAGATAGCATCCAACCGCTGCCCATCTTGTTGCAGCAAACTTTCCAGGTTGTCTACGACAAGTAAATACCGCCCCTCCCGCAGATGGTTCACCAACGCATCCACCAGCGACAATTCTGGAATTGCCTCCACAGTTGGCGCGGAAAGTCCCAATCGCAGCAAAATTCGTCGCGCCAACTCGGTAAAAGTCACGCGGCGACTGACATCTACCCAGAATTTTTTATCAAACTCAGCGCTATCTTCTTCGTAGATTTTGGCAGCCAGAGTAGATTTACCAAAGCCACCTAAACCCGTAATGCCAATCAGCCGGATATTTCCATCCGCCATCCATCCCTGGATTTTCTGCCGTTCCTCCGTGCGCCCTTGCCAACAATCCAAGCTGGGGCGCATTTCATCGACGTTAGCTGAGTTTTGAACTGGTTGAGGTTTAGTTCCTTGATTGTCTACCAGCAGTCAGTGGTTGTTGATGGTGTCACCAAACTGCACGCTTTCAGAATTAACTGTTTCTACTTGATAGCCCTTGGCATTATCCCGGTTAATCTGAGTCCTGCTATTGTCCTGAGTGTTGCTGATGTGAATTTCTTTAGCCATAATCTGAATCTCTTCGGCAAATGCTGGCTCTTTATCCATGCAAGCCTGCAAATATTCAGCAATCTGCACTAATTCTGACTTTGAGCCTTGCTCAACGGCTTTCATAGCTCTTTCTGCTTCTGGATTCCCTCGTAATTTATTCCAAATTTTCTGGCGTAGAGGATTTACCTTTTCAATGGCAATTTCCATCAACTTACCAGCGCTACCTTCTATCATTCCGCCAAAGGCAATTTCTATAATCTTTGCTGCTGTAAATCCAAGTACCATCTGTCACTGATTCGCTATGCTTGCCATTTGGTTGTAGCCCATCAACCCTCTATCTGCCAATGTTAAGATTGATGGCTTTACTAACTTTTCTCTAACTACGGCAATTGACTTTAGAGATAAAATGTGTATTAAATATATGCCGTTCTTGCCTAGCAATTCACCCTATGACGAGGAATCCATCAAATCAACGACCGATTTTGACAATAGCGCGATCGCCGCTAAGTTGGATATTAGAAATAGTGGCAGTTGCAGGTATTTTTTGCATCATTGTAATCACTCTGCAATCTTGGGCAAATCTACCCAATACTATTCCCATCCATTTTGAGATGGGAGGGAAACCAGATGCTATGGGTAGCAAAAAATTAATCTGGCTTTTCCCCAGCTTATCTATTTTAGTTTATGTAGCGTTTACAGTGCTGCGTCAGTTTCCCCATACTTTTAACTATATTTGGGGAATTACAGAGCAAAATGTCGCTAAACAATATCAGCTAGCCGTTAATTTATTAGACTGGAATAAGGCAGAAATTATGTGGATATTTGCATTTATAGAATGGCAAATTATCCAGGTGAGTTTGGGACACTCTGCTGAATTGAGCGTCGATTTCTTTTCTGTAGTAATGCCATTGTTTATTATCACAAATGGGCTGTATTTTTGGCAAGCATATCAGGCTCGTTAGTTAAGTTTATATACTAGGCGATTATAAATCGCAGCTACACAGGCAAAGTCCGCCGTCGCGGACTGATAAATTGAAACCCGCGCAGGTGGGTTTTGTATGTATAGCCGCGAATTCTATTCGCCAGGGCATTTATCAAACCTTACCCCGCAATTCTGCTAATTCTTCCCGAACAGATAAAGGCGAATATCCTAATGTTAATGCTTCTAGTAGCCGATTTTGCTCATCTTCGCTAAGGCGTTGAGCTTGACTTAGGACTTCCTCATAGCTAGGCAGCGATCGCCTCCATCTTTTCCAAAATGCGATTGCGTCTCTTTCTCATGCCAAAATCAGAGCATCTGAATTATCTATGTTGCGAATGAAGCGTCTTACAATTTTTCGTCATACAGCGACAGCATCCGTACTGTCAGCAGTATTGGCTTGCAGTACCAAAACCACTTCCTTTTCTAGAGCAAATACACCGAGTCCTATTGCATCTCCATCCATTACCAAAGATGCAAATGGTTTAGTTCAGATTCAGCCGCTACCCGTCGATGCGAAGCTTCAGAACCAGTGGACACCTGAACTGGAAAAAGAGTTTCAGCAAAGAGCAAATGAGGTTATTCGCTACTACACGGGTAAAAAATACAACAACAACAGTGGAGAAAACGAAAAGCAAACTTATCCTCTTGCCATGTTTGACTTTTTAGCTGGCAACCGAGAGAAAGCGATCGCTTTTTTGGAAAAGGAAGACAAACAAGCCCCAGATAATGCCCACACGGACGGGATTGACTATTACTATTCTTTTACCCTTAAAGGTCAAATTAGAAAATATTTTTTCTTTAGCAAATTTCTAGATTCTGCCTACAAACAACGGATGTTTAATGGGGCGAAAAAATGGACAAAGCAAGATCCCAATGGTCGTCCCCACCCGATTTACGGGAGAGGTCGTGGCGGTGATGGTTGGGGGCCAGATGTGCGTGGTAGCTGGGTGGATGGGCGCAATACCGATAATCTTAGAGCGATGCGCGAGATATCGGTTTATCTAATGGCAGAGGAAACAGGTAATGAAGATGTGCGCCAGTTATACAAAAAGAAAATTCAGCGATATGTCTGGGCACTTTATCACATCGGGATGGGCGAGTGGGATTCAGAAAATTACCACGGTCATACCCTAGCTGCGTACCTTAACCTCTATGATTTTGCGAAAGATCCGGAAGTAAAACAACTCGGTAAAGCTGCTCTTGATTGGCTTTGTGCTGCGGGGGCAGTGAAGTATTATCATGGCGGTTTTGGAGGGCCAACGAAGCGAGATTATAACAAAAGTAACGTTGTTTATGGTTCGTCTGCCGCTCGTTTACTGTGGCTATATTTTGGGGATAATTCCCTGCCTAACCCTAAACCAGAACATGATTCAATTCACATCATTACTAGCGCATATCGTCCTCCTCTAGCAGTTGTGGCATTAGCACGTAAGCAGTTTAAGAAGCCGGTTGAACTACTCGCTACAAAACCAATTTATGAAAATTGGAAGCCTGGAGGAGAAGACCGACCGGGTTATTGGGAAACTACATTTTTCGGCAACACTTATCAGATGGGTAGCGTAGCGGGTGAGTTTAGCGATGGTGATGTTGGCACTTTCAAGTTGATGGCTGAAAATTCTCAGCGAGGGGTTGATTATTTTGTCGTTAACACGGGCGACGATAGAATGAAATCAGGAAAAAACCCAGGCGATCAAATAGGACAGTTCCGCAATTTGGCGCTTTGGCTACGACCTGCTTCTGATAAATATTTTTTCTTGCAGCTACCTAAAACAGCGAAAGTAGAAATAGAAGATAAGCTTTGGTTTATTAAACTAGAAAAAACTTGGCTCGCGATTCATCCAATTAATCTTAGTTCTACTACTGAAGTAACGATTCAAGATAAGAAAGCGGCGCAGCTTTATCAAGATGAAAGGACATTAAGAGTCAGCACAACAGGTAATCAATATGCTGGCTTTGCTCTAGAAGTAGGGGAAGCAAAAACGACGGGTAGCTATGAGAACTTTAAAAAAAGCGTAAAGAGTAAGTCTCAATTAGATTTAAGCTTAATAGCAACAGGGACTGTGCAACTTAGAGGAACAACTAGCGATACTCTCAAAATTACACATAATGCTAAGAACGAGCTACCGATTCTTGTCCGGAACGGCGTGCAACATAATTGGGTTGAAAATTTTGAACTCTACAAGTCGCCTGGAGGGGATAGCCCTATTTCGCTTGGCTGGAAAACAGGAACACTTCGTGTTGAAGCGGGTGGTTCAGTGTTTGAAGAGGCGGTTTCAAAGGATGGGAAGGTAAGGTTTTAATTATTTATTTAACGCAAAGGTACGCGAAGGTACGGGCAAAGGTTCGCAAAGTTAAAAGTCTTTTGCGGTTTTATATGTTAAGGGTGTTTGTTACACTTTACGCTCTGTAACTAGGGTAAGACTAATCCATTCCCCTTTATCGCTATAGCGGCGAATCATTCGCTGGCGCAGATCGGGCTGCAATAACCAACCTACTTCTAGAACAAAAGATTGGCCCGTTTTTACTTGCAGCGGACAATTGGAAGAAGCACCATCCGGTAAGAACAACACTTGAACGGGTAAGGAACCTTGCTCAAAGCAGAGAATGTTACCATTCATTCTTGCAGTTGAGCTAAAAGTACGATCGCCAAAGCTCAATTGCTGAATTACGTTTCCACTCTCTTCATAATCAACTTTGAGCTTGGTGGAATAAGTATCGGGTGAGCGATAATCTGGATAGATTGTTACTGCTTCTCCCTGCCATTCTCCTATCAATTGGTCTAGGGTTAGATGTGGGCGTTCCGGAACGTCTGAACCAGCTAGCTTTTCTCGAATTAAGGTAATTTTATCTAATTGTCCATTTTGATTAAATATCTGTACCAAACGCAGACGCCGATGCCCATCAATTAAGCCAAGTTCAGCTCCAAATTCGGAAAAAGGAGCTAGTTGAATTGAACCTTGGGAAAATGCTCCATTTTCAAAAAATAGAACGCTTTTTCCTAAAGAACTATATTCGAGAACTTTCTCGTCTGGGGGTTGGCCGGCTGGTAAGCGGCGGATGATTTGGCGAATCGTTTGGTTATTGTCTAGGCCTTCTAGGGAAACAACGGTAGGAGTATCTTCCAGTAATTCTCCAGTGGGTGAGAGGCGGGTAAAGGAACCTTGCCATTCCCCTAAATTTTGCAGCAAACGTTCCCATTGCGATGCCATAAAAATTCTGAGTTTTGAGTAGTTAACTGCCAACTATCGCAAAGCAAACCGGCGGACAGCAAACAAACTCCCCATCAAGCCGACTGAACCGCCTAAACAAAGCAAAATTAGCGGCAACAATAAAACTTGTAGAGGACTTAATTGTAGTCCGTTTACGAGAAATTGAATAAAATCGGGCTGGGCTGATAAGAAGTTGCTTAAAGTACGCTGAATCGTGCTAATGAGAACCCAAGCGATCGCTGCCCCAACTAAACCAAAGCTAATGCCTTGTAATATAAACGGTAGATAAATCCAAGCTGTCGTTGCTCCCACCAGTTGCATAATCTCGATCTCGCGCCGTCGTGCCATCACAATCAGGCGAATCGTTGTGGTAATTACTGCAACTGCGGTCATCGTTAGGACAGTAGTGATCGTGAGACTTACGTAGCTCAAACCTTTATTGAGCTGAGCCAGCCGTTGTACCGCCTCATCTACATACTGCACGTCATCCACCCCTGGAACTTTCCCCAGTTTTTGAGCTAAAAGGGGCACTGCCTCGGAAGTCCGCGCCTTCACTTTCAACTCATCCACCAGAGGATTCCCTTCGAGTTGCTGGGTGGCACCATCAATCTCTGACATTCCCAGTTCTTTTACCAAGGATTCCCAAGCTTGCTCTTTGGAAATGGTTTTTACATCCACCACTTCTGGCATTTTTCCCACGATTGGGGCAACAAGTTCCACCCGCGCTCCGGGATCTAAATATACCGATACTTCCACCTGGCTCCCAAATTGAGTCAGCAGGCGTTCTAGCTGCCAGGATGCCTGTAAACTCATGCCGAATAGGAACAGCAAAACGGTAACGGTGCTGATTGCCGCCCAATTCATCCACCCTCCACGCCGCAATCCTAGGAAAGTTTCGCGCAGCAGGTAGTCCAGTTTACTCAGGAATTTAAACACGAATTTCCTCCTCAACCACAGCCATTATCAGAGAGTTTATAGCATGGGCGTTCCATTCTTTGAAAAGTGGATTTTAGGGCTGCATTAGATTCTACTCTCCCGAACCGCTACCACTTGCCTTGAAAGCCTAAGTTGTTGTAGTATTTGTAGTATAAAACCTTAATAATTATGCTTAAGTTATGAATCAGTATCGCTTTAAGCGGTCATTCTCTAGTGACTCCAGTTTAAGTAATAAGTTGTTTGACTTAGTTGAAATCGTATTTCCTGGAATAGGGAAGTTAACAGAATGTGGAAGAAAATTAGGCGCATCCTGGGAAGATGCTTCGACTCCGTTTATTCGCTTTCATGACGGCATAGCTATTACCCATGTAGGAGTGTTAGAAATTCCTATGCAAATTATGGGACAAATGGTGACGGTGGGGGGAGTACATGGAGTATGCACGAGGACGGAATTTCGCAGGCGCGGCTACTACCGCGAAGTGATGGAGGAGGCGCTAGAATATTGCGATAAACGCTACGAGACGCTGGTATTGACAACACCAAACCCAGAGTTTTATACGCCTTTCGGTTTTCGTAAATTAGAAGAATACGTGTTTAAAGTTAGATGGGATTCTCGGAGTAGCAGGGATGGTTTTAGAATACTGAATTTTGATAATGACAAAGATTTGAAATTGTTACACAGACTATTAGAAACTCGGACACCTGTTTCTAATATTGTTGGAGTGGTGAAAGAGAAAGCCGTATTTTGCTTCAATGAAGGAAGTCTCCCTATATACTATGCGGAAGATTTGGGTTTAATCGCTTGCATGGAGATAAAAGATACCCAACTCCACCTTTTTGATATCGTGGCAACGCAGATATGCCCATTGAAAGAAATCATCGACAGAATACCCCAAACCATTGAAGAGGTAACGATATACTTTAGCCCTGAACTTTTGGATGCAGGAGATATCAAGGCATTTCCCCACGAATTTGATGAGACGGTGCTGATGGTGAGGGGGACATTCGCAGCAGAGGGAGAAAAATTTATGCTACCGCGTTCGGCACGTTGTTGATGAAAGTAGGTGTTGGCGACGAGAGTAAGGGAGTTAAGTAGTAAGGGAGCCAACAACTGAGAACTGTTAAGATAAAAAAACTCCACCCATTGAACATATAAGCTGTATCTGCGAGCCAGAATGCTATGACGACTGAAGTTGCCGTCGAAAAGAAAAAGTTAGAAAAACCGCCATTAGAAATTCACTATATGGGTGATCGCGTCCTGCGTCAGCCAGCTAAACGTATTGCCAAGGTAGACCAGGAAATCCGGCAGCTGATTCGGGAGATGCTGCAAACCATGTACAGCGCAGATGGCATCGGTTTGGCAGCCCCCCAAGTGGCAGTGCAAAAACAGCTGATTGTCATTGACACCGAACCGGATAACGCCGCTAATCAGCCTTTAGTGTTGATTAACCCGACTATCAAGAAATTCGGGCGCGACTTGTGTATGTTTCAAGAAGGCTGTCTTTCTATTCCTGGCGTTTATATCGACGTGAAGCGCCCGGAAATGGTGGAAGTGGCTTTTAAAGACGAACAGGGACGCCCCCGCACCATGAAGGCGACTGGGCTACTCTCCCGCGCCATTCAGCACGAGATGGATCACCTCAATGGGGTGCTGTTTGTGGATCGTGTGGAAAATGCGATCGCTTTGAATGAGGAGCTGAAAAAGCATGGCTTCTCGGCTCAAGCTGTTAAGCCAGTAGCTTAAGGATATCACCGCCCATGATGACCCCGAAAAGTGGTGTATTTTTGCTCGGTTCTTGCGTAGCAGCGATCGCTGCCGTTGGCTCCATTTTTGAACTCGCTTCTGGAAACCCCGACTTGGGCAACTTGCCTACAGGGATCATCCTGGCTGCCAGTATTCCTCTCGTAGGATTTCTGTTCTATGCCGCAGTTCGGGAAGCCAACTCTCACCAATAAATAGCATTGAATCAGGGTGATAGAAATCAACAAAAATCACCTACCAAAGCTTGAGACCCGATTTCTTGAAGAAATCGGGTTTCTTCTGATAGGGTTTTTTGTGATGAGGTGCTGAGTTGTTAGCTTTTAGCCGGACAGAGGGGGTCAATCCCAGCCTCTACAACTCCCCACTAATTGCTAAGCTATCGCTAATCGCTTTCTCGCAATCTACTAAAATGACAGGCCAGAGCTACACAAGTGGGTTTCTCCGGCTGCTTTCTACTGGTGCTGCTGGTACACCACTGCCCCCATACTTGCTTCCGCTCGATCGGGAGGTCGTGATTGGGCGCGAACCCAGTTGTCAAATTGTGTTGGATTCTAACCAACATGGTGTTGTATCCAGGCGTCATGCGGCAATCCGTCCCCTGACTCAGTCGGGAGTAGCACCCAATTGGCAAATTTGCGATCTTGATAGTGCCAATGGTACCTACGTGAACGGGAGACGCTTACAGGGATGTCAAATGTTGCACGCAGGCGATCGCATTGAGTTGGGGCAAAACGGCACAGAATTTATTTTTGAGTTCCAAGTCCCCTCGATTAAAACTCAATTGTCGTCTCAGCCGTTTGCACCTGTGCAGCCATCCCAGCCAGAAGGAGTAACATTTACCCAGTTATTTCCGATCTTTTCTACCGGACGAGATTTAACGAAAAAAGCTTATCTAGTACCGGGGATGGTCACAGTCGGATTTGTGGTACTGATGTTTGCCGCTGTCGGCGAGTCGGTAGTATTCAATCTGTTGCTGGCAGCTTATCTCGCTTGGGCAGCTTATTACTTTGTCTACCAACTTTGCGGCAAGCATAAGCCTTGGTGGGTACTCCTGGGTTCAGCCGTCACAACCGCGTTGATTTTGGTGAGTCCAGTCTTACTAGCTTTTATCTATGTTTTTCGTGGTATTTTGCCCGGAGACGTAGAAGCGGTACTCCGCGGTTCGGAACAGGTTAGTTTGATCGACTTTCCCAGTTTGCTAATCCGAATGTTTTTCGGGGCAGGATTAATGGAGGAGTTGCTCAAGGCGTTGCCGGTGCTGGGATTGTATTTTATTGGGCGGGGATTTCGCTCTCCCTTGCGCGATCGCATTGGCGTCTGGGAACCCTTAGATGGAATCCTGCTGGGAACCGCCTCAGCAGTTGGCTTCACGCTTTTAGAAACCCTGGGTCAATACATACCCCAGATTATCCAAAATGTGACGCTGCAAGCTGGAGAAGGCGCTGGGGAATTGGTGGGATTGCAACTCTTGATTCCCCGAATTTTAGGATCGGTGGCAGGGCACATGGCTTACAGCGGCTATCTAGGTTATTTCATTGGGCTGAGTGCCCTGAAGCCCAAGAAGCGCTGGACAATTTTGCTGATTGGTTATTTGACAGCATCAGGACTCCATGCGTTGTGGAACGCTACAGGCGCTGTCAGCGGCTTGTTGTTGGCGGTGGTGGGAATCATTTCCTATGCCTTTTTGACCGCCGCAATTCTCAAAGCGCGGGCTTTATCTCCAACGCGAAATTCAAATTTTGCCACCCGTTTTACTGCCCCGCCATAGTTAGTAGTGCAATTAAAAATTAAGAATGTAAAATGGCAACTCTTACATTTTGCATTTTTAGTTTTTAATTTCCTTGCACCATTCTAAAATTCGATTCCACGCCCACCAAGGATCGGGATCTCCTGCTTGACGCTGACATTCTCGACTGCTGATGTAGCCAACATGACCACCATATTGTGTCAGCACTAAACTAATGTCAGGATTGCGATCACTAGCCGCTTGCAACTCAGGCACAATTGAAGGGTCAAACATCGGATCGTCAGCGGCGTACAGAATCAGAGTCGGTTTTTTAAAGTGAGGCAACAGGTGTAAGGCACTGCTGGCGTCATAATACGCTTCGACGGATGGAAAGCCCAATCGCCCGATTACCAGCTCATTGTCAAAGCCCCAAATGCTGTTAGCCTGCTCAATCGCTGCGGGATCGATTGCTTCAGGATGAGCATGATAAACGCGCCATGCCAGTCTTTTTAATTCTCGCGCGATCGCTTGTTCTAAATACTTACCTAACGGATGTTTCACCAAATAAGATAGGGAACGGTTGGAATCCAGGCTGGGACAAATCACCGCAGCCCCCCCAATTTCCCTTTCTTGCAACCCTAGTTCCTGGCTTCTCCCAGTTAACAACTGCTGTGACGCTTTCACCGCCCATAGGGCTAGTTGCCCTCCTAACGAGTACCCCGTGAACCAAAACGGTGCAGGACAACCCATCGCCTTAGCTTGGGCAGCAATGTAGACAAAATCTTCTCCCTCGTACAAGCCATCAGAAGTCAAGGTAGGAGACAACTGAGCGGTTTTTCCGTGGGCACGCCAATCAAATAGCACCACTGCATAACCTTGTGCAAATGCTTTGCGACCCAACAGTCTCAGAAACCATTGATTCTCCAAATCGCCAGTAATGCCATAAGTACCCACAATCGTACTGTGAGGGCGATCGGGGATGGCAACCCAACCATAAATTGGCACTTCTCCAGCACCTGTAAAAGTTGTCTCCTGATAACTTGGCTCCGGATCTACAGATGTCTTCTCCCATTCACGCCCCGCCCGCAAAGCGGTATATAAGGTCATTGCCAGACCATTTCTCAACAACCTAGGCGGCGTATAGGACAAATTCGGCATCAACAAGCGCATCTGTGGAGTTCTGAGAATTATCTGAGCATTAACTTAATACAGCTTAACAAAGTAACGCCGCGTGCCTAAATCCTATTGAAATATTGAAAAACAATCATGGTAAAGGTATCGAGATATACGTCTCTACCCTTCTATCTCGTAACCCTAAAAAACGAGAAATTGCTAAATTATAGAATTCACTAAAACAAGTTTTGCAGAAACGAACTCAACGCTTGCCAGAAGGTGCCAGCCGCCACTGCAAACAATAAAGTAATTGCAGCAGTTAGTCCATAGCTGAAACACATCAATAACCCATCAGCTTCTAACATAGCGATGACGAGTAGCAAAATCCCAATGGTTGGAATCGGATTCGTAAAAGGGATGGGTAACATCAGCAACACAGACAGCCATGCAATACAAAGCCCGTTTAATTGCCAAATTTGAGGATTTTCTGCGAGCCAGCGTAACCGAGGACGAGTTACTTTCTCCAGAAACCCCGTGACTTTTTGCAGGTTTTTTAAAAGTTGCTGGGCAAACCAGCGGGGAAATTGGAACTTACGAATTCTTTTAGGTAGCCAAGGAAAACGCTGCCCTAAAGCCATTTGCAACGCTAATATCAAGCTGCCGCTACCCAAAATCACTGTAAATCCGGGTGGCATCGGAAACAGAAACGGCAAAACCAGTAACGCGATAACTAAACTGAAGCCCCGTTCAGAAGTTTCTGCCAGAACATCCGCTAGAGTTAACGGTTGATTCGCTAACTTTTCTAGAAGAGATTTGATATTTTGAGAGAATCTGAGGTGCATGGGGTGTTGAATTCTCGGCTTCTAGATTAACTTGTTTTCAATAAATAAACATCTTTATTTAATTTTAATGTAGAGTCGGTTTGATTTTTAAAACGACATTTAAAGATTGGCTAGAGAAAAAAATGTAGTGGTGTAAAGCAAAGCAACCCCTGCTTCTACAGACAGAACCATTAAATAAATGCCATTCAATATGGATTTTATCGAGGAGGCTCTCATTGCTGGCTGTAGCACAAGATGTTTACACAATTGCGATCCCTACTTTATTTTAGCTAGCCATTCTGTCCGATGAGAATACCTTAGGAGATACTAAATCTTGCAGTTGGTTACTCACTTAGGAACAACAACTAGCGATGCACCCGCCGCAAAGAGTGCTGTTAACCTCCCGAAGACGGAGGTGTTTTAGAAGGGGTGAGCAAATTGGGCAAAAGCCTGACTTCGCCAAGCGTCCATTACTCTAACCAAAAAAGCCACAGATTGAGAATACCTCCGAGGCTAGCTGGGTATCCTTTCCAGGGATTCCGTAATGGGGAAATTATTGTACCTGCCCAAGACGCTCCTGAACCAGTGGAAGCGATCGCCTATCGGGGTCAGAAAAATATAATGATGTTTTGTAACAAAAATTCTACTTCTTGCATAAAAACCGGAATTAGACCGATATCTATACAGAGGGGACGGGTCTACCGACAAGCAGACCCTTGTTAACACCCCTCAAATCCTCTCCCACGTCGTCCATAGGAGCCTCTAGAATGACTGATTAAATGAACTGTTGGCTAAATTAAGTCGAACTCGATCGGCACTACAAGGCAGCCAGGACATAGAAGTACACTTTCTAATTCCTTGTCTGAGGCTCTATCGGGTTATTACTGAAGCACCAATCAAAACGAAAATTACGCCTGATACTACTCAGAGAATAAAGCCGGTAAAGTGTCTACTCAGGGGACTGATTTTGTGCTGAAGGATCAAGGTCGTTGAGTTGTCTAAGTGCATACCGGGCAACTGCTAAACTCAACCGTGCCCGTTCGCTCTCCGATAACTCATCCCAATCACCTGGGCGGGCAATGTCAGCCTCTGAGCCTCGCATGGCGGAAGCCAAAGGACGTGCCCACACTTGCAACACATCTTCTCCCCACTCCGGCAGCAGCTCTTGAACGCACTGTACCATCTGATCCGCAATGGACAAAGGGCTTGATACAACCTGTTGGGCTTTGTGAGCGATCGCATCCAGCCAAGCTTGGGGAACGCGGGCGGCGAACCGTTCGCTCAAACTAGATGTAATTGTAATCTCTACAGCTTTCGGCACAACTGCCACATTCGCATTCGCCCAACATTGGTCAAACTTTGCGTAGAGCGCTTGCGACCCTCTGCTGATTTCTTCATCTAACCATCCCTCAAGCTCAAACCCTTGTTCCAGCTCTGTCCAATAAGCTTCCGCATTTGGATCGGCAGGATTCCAGGGATAGGGAGCTTCATCAGGCTGAAGGAGTGTTTCTAGTAGCTCTGCTTGCACTTGAGAAAGAGAATTTTCATAACATTCTGAATTGATTGATTTCCTTACCATCACGATGCTCCTGTGTCTTTATATACCGTTCTTTGCAGGGGTAGATACAGCGGCACTTTAGCGAGTTCCGTAAATATTATTTAGCAGTCCATATTCTTTAGAGCGATCGCTTTAAGTGTGCCCTAGACATCGCTCTATCTTGATTAATGAACTCCCAAGTCTCACTCTGCATACTCCCAAACTTTATCTGATCTCCCGATTGCAAAGGTACTTCCCGATGATAGACTTCCTGCCAACCATTATTAGGTCTTAAAATGTACGTGCCGTACCGAGATATATCTTTTAGCAAATAAGTAAGTTGACCGTCCGGGAGAGCATCACAAAGAATTTCAGCGTGTTCTCGAGAAACTTCCTGTTTTCTGATCACCAAGTCATTGCCATCCGGATTACGACCCACTCGCAAAATCGTGCCCCTAATTAGGGAAACTTCGCCAGTTCCTATCGAACGGAGATAGGCAGAAGATAAAGGCAGTGCAGTCACTGTCTCCGGTTCAATCAGCTTCCCCTCAAAATCCGGGTGCATATAGAGAATCGGCAAAGTCCAGGCTGGTTGGTTGAACTTGTAAAGCGTCAACAACTTTTGCCTTGCCACCGCCACCGCCTCATCAATGGGCATTCGTGCTGTTAGAGCTTGTGCAAAAGCCTGAATAAACGACAGAGCCTCCTCATCGGCAATCGAGTCGCGCATTCCCAAAACTGCTGGAACACCGTGATGGATTAATACCTCTGCCAAACTGCTGCGGGGCAAACTTTGTTGGTTGTGCCGTTCTGGTTGAGCGCCCCAACAGGCATTAAACACTGCCAGCGTCACCTGGCGGCGAACCAAAACCTGGGCTAACTCTGTACCATTGATCCTGGCATCAGGTCGCAAAAACAGTAATCCACCATCCGCTGCCGGGACGCCATGACCGGCATAAAACAAGATGTTGTAATTTTCAGTTTCCAGGCGTGAAATCAATTCTGCTTTTGTAGGTTGTAAAAGCGTATCTACATTGCACAGAACTGTCGCACCCGTGTTTTCGCCCTCTGCGTATAAGCTTGGTCGTCCGCAGCGTTCCAAAATATTAGCCAGCGCCTCTGCTTCTTGTTCCAGCTGTAAGTTGGGAGCAATTTCGCTTTTAGTATCATGTCCAAGTACCAACAGAATGTTTAAATCTGGTTTTAAGCGCTGGCGTGGCAGCGGATCAACTGCATAGCTAGTCCGACTAAACAAAAGTTGTTGTGATAGGGAAATCGCCTGTTTCCCTGGTTCGGGCTGCATAATTTCCCAAGGCACAGGAATTAATTCTGGGTCTAAAATTTCTAACCGCAGTCGCAGACGCTTTTCCCGCCCAATTGCAATTCCCTGGCTTTGAGCGAAACTATTTTGAATTTCCCCATTAAATAACCACTTCCAGAGGCTGATTCCTAAGTCTTGCATCAGACGAGCCGTATACGGAAGTGTCTGACCGTTGGCATTCAGAGGATCGGGTGAAGCTGTCGAGGGGAGCGGGATTGCCTGATGCACCAACGGGACATCAGGTAGTCCCCGTGGGGAAAACACTTCCTGCCATGCTAGCCACTTTTGGGTCAACATTTCAGGCCAAGTACAGTCATGCAGGACGTGACCACCCGGACAGGGTGCCGTCCTCACCAAAATGGCAAAATGTTCTGCCCCAAGGGTAGTTTTAGAGAGCCGATCGATGGCTAAACTGAGGCAGGGATTCTCAGACTGGTACATTCTAAAGACATTAACCTTAAACCAAGCACTATACGAGGTTTTTTATCAGTCTACCCGAACAGCAGGAGAATACTCACCGAATATTCTTCACTCACTCTTGTCGCTTCAAATCAGGTTATTGAAGAGATGTTTTAGGTTGAGCGATTCACTATCAATCGTTTTTGGGTAGTGAATCGTGAGTAATAGGTCACAATCCCCTAAGAGTCGTTGCCAGCAGCAAAAAACAACTGAGCTAGAGACGCGATAAATTGCACCTTTATCAATTGGCTAATCCCTCCCAACTAGGGACTATCCGAGAACACCGAACCCTGACAAAAACCTAAGCCCTAATAATTAAAGGCTAGCAACTAATTGTTATTTAGAGGGCGACGGTGTGACGGTAGGTGTTGGAGAAGCAGCTCCAATCGCACATTCGCCCAAATTAGCCGATGTTGGCGTAAAATTTGTGTTCGTTACAGGTAAAATGTCAGATTCCCGAATCCAACCAATTTCTCCTTGTTTGACTGCACGGTAGGTCACTTCGGGGCTTGCTTTTGGTGTTGGGGTGCTGGAATCAACTGTTCCAGGGGGAAACTGCGGATTAGACGTACCGAGCGTTGAGCAAACTTTCACCTGTAGCCAGCTATCAAGGTCTTGATTTCGTTGAATAGAGCTAACTTGCAAAATACTCCCCTCTGCAACTAACCCAACCACAGATTGGTTTTGGGGTGCCAAGATACCGCGTCTTAGCAAAACAGGAACGTTGTTGCCTTGAGCGTTCTTGGTTGTGGAACGGGTAATTTGGAGCAGCAAGCCAGCCTCTAAAGAGGGCACAGAGATGGAAGGAGTTACAACAGGTTCTGGTTCTGCCGATGAAGAGGAGCTGGCTGCCGGTAGTTCAGGGCTGGGCCTAGAGCGGGGTGTCAACCCAATTAGAGGATCGATCCAGTTTTGAACTTCTGGAAGAAACCAATAAGCGATCGCTCCGCTAACACCTGTCAACAGAAGCAGCGTTAGGAGAAGCGGCAAAGGACTCCTCGCAGGACGCTCTTGGGAGATGATCTTGGTTTTGATTCTAGACGCAGAGGGAGATTGGGAGCGCACCGGAGCCGTTGGAGCGGGAACTGGCGCTATGGGTGGGATGGCTCCCATCTGTAGCCCTGTAACCTGTTGCCCAGTTTGTGGGGATGCCATTTGGCAGTAAACCAGGGCTAGCGTAATGTTGTCGTGTCCGTTTTTGGTATTCCCAATCTCCATCAGCCGCGTTCCGACTGTTGTCAAATCAGTCTGACCTTCTAGAATCGGCAGAATCTCGGTTTCCCAGTATTGTTCTACGCGATCATTGTCACTCAGACCATCCGAACAGAGAAGAAAAACACCGTCTTCATCTAGGACAAACCGCTGTACGGAGGGATGCAGGGTTGCTGATGAACTCATGCCCAACGCCTGAACGAGGGAGCCAGCGCCAGATTGTTCCACGGCATCCCGGTAGAGAGCGTATCCCAGCCGCACCTCCCGCGAAGCAATATCATCATCCACGGTGATCTGCCGACAACCCGTGCGAGTAATCCAGTAAGCTCGACTATCTCCTACATGGGTGATGTACATTTCATGAGCCTGACCTAATGCCATCACCAACGTGGTGCCCATACGTTGCCGGTCAAGCCGCTGTTCCGTGTCGTTGCGCTGGCTGATGACATCATTAGCAGCACAAGCAAAGGTTTCCAATTCCAGGGTAAGATCGGTCGGATTTAAAGGATTACCTGAGTTTGCCAGCAGTCTCTGTACTCGTTCTTGGATGGTTGCAATTGCTAGATAGGAGGCGACCTCGCCGCCTTCATGTCCTCCAATCCCGTCGCAAACTATCGCCAAGGGCGAGGAGGGAGCAGTACTGCTTGGGCTGGGGGGATAGCAGGCATCTTCATTTTGCCGACGAGTTGGTCCGGTCTCGCTACGAGTGACAATTTGATAGGTACAAGATTGCGATCGCCCGACGGTTGTCATTGCCTCATCCAACAGCGTCACCAGCTGCTCTGCTGTCTGTACGGCTCCTTGGTTGAGCTGCTGACAAACTTGTTCCAAAAATTTCCCAATGGTTGGGTGTGAAGAGGCGACCCATTTAGACCAAAGTTGCCCTAGGTTTTGCAGGGTTACTGGAGAACTTTGATCTGCCTGCAATATCAATAACCGAAGGATGGAACCTTCTACTCGCAGCAGCGCGGGTGTCAACAAACTCGACCCTACATGATTGATTTGCAAGGGTTCCCATAAATTCGCCATCTGCCATAGCCAAGTCAGCTGGCGCATTGCCGAGGCATTTTTCCAAACGCTGGTTAATTCGGGCATGAGGGTGCCTTCTCCATTCCCGCAGCTGTAAATCGGTACTTGCTCTAACAGCCAAGTTTCGATTTTGCGCTGTCCTTCTGTTGGCGTTAGCAGCCCGTACAGTTGAGGAACGTGCAGCTGATAAGGAGACAGCTTGAGATACGGCATGAGGCTGTTGGGGATCTCCACTTGGATTTCTGGAGAGAAAGCCGGTTTGGTATCTAATATGATGCGATCGCTTTTAAGCAAATATCGCTCAGCAATCAGATCCCCAGCATTATAAGCTTCTGTCCCTTCACCGACTGCCCACAAGTACCGTTTGAGCAGCGGCGTGCGGCACTTCTGACAAAAGTTATGGCTCTGGGGATTCGGAGCCTGACAATTGAGATTCGAGCAGTAAAGCGTTGCCGCAGAATTGTTCATGAAGGTTATGCGCTCCCATCAGCCTATTGTGATTTGACTTGCTGTTACCAGAAGCTACTGAGAAATGTAGCTCTTTCTCAATTCGCCAAATCTGAGCGTTAATCTGGATTGTAGCCTCTAGCACTCAAGAGATTTGCGATCTGTCAATGAAACTCATTCTTCACTTACAGAATTTTCGGTTTGTTGATAATGATCCCGCATGAGTCGAGGCCAGAGTAGCAAAAAGTACGACATCCAGACAAGAACGGGAATCGAGACGCCAGCCGTTATCCAGATTGTTTTGGTTAGTGTCCAAGATGCACTGATGACAGTAATACTCGTCAGCAAAATAGACCAGGGCTGACACCACCAAGGTTTGTAGGTCCAAGGGCTTTCGGGGTCTTTTTTATACACTAGAGATAAAAAATAATCAAGTTTCTATTTCCAGAGTTTAACGGTTAAGGGTCTTATTCTGCTTAGGAAATTGACACTTCGCGTTAAATTTGAATCAGACTAGGCGATGCTTCTTTCAAACGTTGGGTCAAATCACTCCGCCTACCAAACTTCAAGCGGGGCTGTTCAACCCTTCCTTCAACTCCTCATAAGCGAGCGGCGAAAGTCTCCCCTTCCTGGGGTAGAGAAGGGAGCGGGAAGGTTCAATGGGTTGTCCTGCTTTGATCTGCATGGTGACTTTTGTTGGTTCTCAGGTTTCGCCAATCAAGGATTGTTGTTCCAGTTTGCTATCTGTACTGCCACCTTCACCAATTGCCATGCCCAAGCCCGAAGCTTATAGTGCCGCAGATCCAACATTTGCCGACCTTAACTCACCTGCTAGTGCCGAAATTAAGCAACTAATTGACTCCTTAGAGGAGTCTCACCGCCTACGTTCCAAGATGGTCAATCTGGAAACTTGGGCGCTGGCTGAAACGATGGATCATTTTCTTCCAGGGTTCTGGAACCGCTTTTTAGAAAATCGCCGCACTGCTCTTAAGCAATTTTTGGAGCAGAAACGAGCAGCTAAGTCGCAAGTTGCGACAAATGCTCAGCCTCCGGGAGGTAGCGTTGGCAACCCAATTGGGCACAATCCATCGTCTGTGCAAGAACAGACAGAGAGTTGACTTACACCCACAGAAAGAGGCGATCGCGCACCCATTTCTCTAATCTAATATTAGTAACATTAAGATTCAAATCTTTAGGAGTTATATGGAAAACCCACCCAAAGATACAACAAATAGAACCACCAATCCGGGCGATAGAATTTCCGATAAACCTGAAAGCGTTGAAGAAAAAGCTGATCAAATTGCGGTAGATGCGCCAGATATTACAGGCGATCATATCGTTGTTCCTACTTACTTTGAAGTAGATGAACCGGACGGAGAAAAGAAGGCGCTACACCATGTCAAAGATGCCGAAGAAATCTCTGATGTGATCCGCCAAGCTCGCGTCGATGAAAATGGAAATCGGATTTGGCGGTAAATTATCTCTAGTGATTAGTTGTTAGAAAGTTTTTTGCTGGTTAAACAAAACTTTTCTAACAACTAAAACTTAACTACTCTGCCGATTGAGTGCTAACCTGAGGCAAGCCCATGCTGTAGTTGAGAACTCGGCTGCTCAGGTTGTAACTAATTTGCCCCTGCTGTAGCAGACTTCTCAAAAAATGTTCCAAGTCTGAACCGATACGGCGCAGATTATATTCTGTTAAATCTGCACCGTTATAGGATTCAACCATTTCGTCAAACTTGCCATAAACTTGTTGCAGAGCGTCTTCGTTCCAGTTAAATTCATTATCTGGATCTATATCCAGGGTTAATACAGTGTCACTCTCGACAAGTTCGTTGTTCTTAACCTCGGCAGTATAGATGCGGATGTGGCGAGTCGTACACTTTAGCAGCATAGTAGTCAATAGTTTTTGGCTTACAGACATTAATAACTATTTTAAATAATTGTAAAGCGATCGCGCTTAGGTTCAAAAGTTTTTAAATTCATTTAGCTTTACAATGTTTGAGTGTTGAATGATTCAACTCAAAGTCCAACACTCAAAATCTAGTGATCGCTACCTAGTGGGAATCATTCCCGTTTGCCGAGCATAAGCAAAAATTCCTCCTGCATCAATCACGGGTCCGACGTCGCCCAAAGGCTGGAGAGAATAAGTTTTACCCAAGGTATGGTTAATCAGCTGATTTTGTTCAAAATCAATTGAAACTTCCTGCCCCGTTTCAAATTGATCGCACAACCGCTCAACTGATTCCCAAGGGTAAAGTTCCCCAGTCGCAGCACAATTGCGGAAAAAGATCCGAGCATAAGACTGAGCCACTACCGCTTTAACGCCACTAGCACCCAAAGCAATCGGGGCGTGTTCCCGTGAAGAACCGCAGCCAAAGTTTTCCCCAGCAATAATGATAGGATACTGGGTCTTGATTTCTCCAGAAGCCACAAACTTTCCATAACGATCCGGCAATCCAATCAAGGCATAACTGCCCAATTTCTCGTACTCGTCAGGCTTGGAAGGAACCAGAGTCAGGTATTCAGCCGGGATAATTTGATCGGTATCGATGTTGTCATCCAAAACAAAAATTGCGCCGCGAATCAATGCGCCCATGATT
Source organism: Coleofasciculus sp. FACHB-1120 (assembly GCF_014698845.1). NCBI lineage: Bacteria > Bacillati > Cyanobacteriota > Cyanophyceae > Coleofasciculales > Coleofasciculaceae > Coleofasciculus > Coleofasciculus sp. FACHB-1120. The sequence goes on from NZ_JACJTV010000024.1 coordinate 45,649, forward strand.
CAGTTCCCGGTTTTTCCAATCTTCTGTTTAGCTATTTCACTTTATCATTCAAGAGCGCGACTCGCTGCGCCGCGATAGATAGTATCTAACAATGGGAGGTTCTGGCGTGCCTCAGAATTGCCGGAACAAAGCTTCGTTAGCGAACATCCCGCCCAATGTAGAGCCGCTGAATGTAGTAGAAGTAAGAAAAACTAATTATTCTGGTCGAGTGGACATCCTACTGCCACAAGGCTCTTGGCAGTCGTCTGCGCTGCCTCATGAAATGTAAAAGCGAAAAAAGAGCGATCGCAGTTGCCGGTCAATTATACTACTCTGACAGAGTCTCTCAAATAAAAAGACTGATACTCTTAAAGAAAAAAGTCAGGCTGAACTACCGGCATCATTTACTCAAACAAAATGGTTGATCCGATGGATGATATCGCCAAACAAGCTCGCCAGGGGAGCGTGGCGGCGATTATTCAAATACTCAATGACAAGCTGGCACAGGCTGGTGTCAGAACCAGAGCTATTTTTGCCGATGGCGTCTTACAGCTTTTGTGTGAGGCAGCTACGCCAGATCAACTCGAACAATCTACCCTGGTACAGCGAATTCGGCAGATTCTAGAATCAATTTCACCGCGCAGTATTCGTCGCGTCAACATCAACAGTCGGATTGTCCGAGAGCAGCAATTACTCTGGCTAGAAGAAATTCATCGAGATCCGGAGAGTCAGTTACTTTGGGCTGAAGAAATTACCCTTGCTAAGCCGAATCTTCTAAGACGTTTCGGAGAAGATTTAAAGGATCGGAAACCTGCAAAAAAAAGTCAACCATCTTTTCCTCAACCTGGCTCCCGATCCGTTCGAGAAAAACGCCAGTTCTGGCGTGGGATTGTGGGTGGTGCTAGCTTGTCGTTACTTTTACTGCTGGTAGGGTGGGCGCTTTATGATTGGCTAGGACCATTTACGATTACTCGGACGCCAGCTTCTGCCCCCAGCTCTACTCCACAGGCGACGACAGCGCCAACAACCTCTCCAACACCTGCGGCATCCAGCACCCAAACAACGACTGCATTACCTTCATCCGATCCTTTTGCGGATGCGGTGCGACTTGCAGAAAAAACGTCAATTGAGGGGAGAAATGCTCAGACTTCTGCTCAGTGGTTGGATTTGGCAGCTAAATGGCAACAAGCTTCCGATTTAATGGCTGCTGTACCCCCTACTGATAGTCGTTACGGAACTGCTCAGGATCGGGTGGAATCTTATCGGCAAAAGAGTGAAATTGCCCAGCAGGAGGCAAAAAAAAGGCGTTCTTAGAAGTCAAGCATTGCTGTTAGCTAAAAAACTCTTAAATTAGCTTTTTCAGAGAGAAATCCTTTTTCTTCAAACAATAGGTTTCTCCTGCCTCCAATCGTTTTCCGCCCAAATCCCCTACATTTAAGGTTTTTGGCAAAACTGCGCTGGCGCTACACCAATCTCTCCTGACTCCTCTTCTTTTAAAGAAATTGAAGTGCCTATAGAGGAAGAGGACACAAGAAGTTATGCCACTTTGATTTAACCCTAGCTTGCCGATTCAGGCTTTATTGATTTGGTCAAGCCAAAATTTGATTTCTCACATCTCAGCAAATATGTCAGTGATTAGAATCACAGTGACCTGAACTGGAAATCACAAGAATCAAGGTGTATAGATCATTAAGTCATTGCTGACAAGGTCACTTAGGCTGAAAGATAAGCGTCACCTGATAGCAACTGGATAAGTCGAATACTGACCTTGCGGAGCAAGTCGTCTAGGAGGTGCGCGATGATTCTAATTCGAGAAGTGGTTCAACAAGCTCTCTGTACTGGCTATTTGACAGTGGACGCAGAAGAGCAGCTCCGGAAGATGCTCCGAGGCAAATATGACTCAGAGGATCTGAGGGCGTTTATGATCCTACAAAAAGCTGCCATGTCTGGTCAGGTGAAGCAAGAGTCGCGCGTGCTGCTGGAAGAAAAAATGCTGGAGCAAGCTGAGGTGGTGGAACAGTTGCTCAGAGAGGTACTGGTTACTACTTAGGGAAATTAGAGATTGAGACTGGTAGAAATACAAAACATTTGGGAACCCTAGTTTTATAGAAGAGCGAGGGTAAAATCTGGTTGCCCCAGTCATGGCTGTCAGGAATTAACAGCGGATTGCTCCCAGCAAACTGCTGTTTTATTTCTAGCTTGCCAAAGCCTCTCCCTCTATCCAGCAGAGTGTCTTTTAAACCCTGCCTTGATATCCTCCTAATGAAGGTCGGCTAAGATGAATGATGCACAAGCGGATATGGATGCAGCCAGCGCGATCGCAAAGCGGATGTCCCCATTGGTCGCGAAGCGGCGCGTTAGCGTTAGTGAAGCGGCTCAGGAAGATCTGGCGGCTGTCAAAGAGCTGCAAACGGCTGCAACCTTGACAGTAGAGCCTCTCATTTCACCGATGCCCAACCCAGTTGAACCGGGTTTTATAGAGGAATACAAGGGCGCACTCATGCATTACCCCAGCGATCGCCGCATTCAGTTAGGGCAACAGATTACTCAAATCCTTCTAGCAAGCCCAGATCCGGAAGCGGTATTGCCCAAGATTGCGGAGGTGGTGGGAGGGAGTTTACAGGCAGATGCTTGTTTTATAAAAGCGATCGCAAGCCATCAGGCGACGCCACAGGATGCTTTTTGGTATGCAGAGGCACTGTCAAGGTCTAACGGAACATCCAACGCGGCGGATGCGGCAACCGCTGAGTCTAAGGGTATGCGTCCTCTGTCCTCGAAAGTATGGATGCAAGAGAATGCCGTACTAGAAGAGATCCTGAGCGCTCGCGAACCCGTAGCGATTTCGGATACTCAAGCAATTGAAACTGGACGTACCTGGGAAGATCCGGTACGTGCCGTGCTGGGAATTCAAACCCAATTTCAATCCTCAGCAAATGGGGTGATTGTCGTCGGACGATCGCAACCAGGCGATTGGACAGAGATTGAAAAAGAATTGCTGAAAGCTGTGTCAGACTCAGTTGCGATTGCAATTTCTCAAGTCCAACTCCAGCGACAGGTGCGTATCGCTGCCCAATACCAAATCCTGATCAACCAGCTGACGCTGGCAATTCGGGCTGGCAGAGACGTGAATCAGATTCTCCAACTCGCGCTTGCCGGTACAGCTCAAGCTTTCCAAGTTCACCGTGGCTTTATTCTACTGCTGAAATACGTCGCTCCCCCGTTGAAAAACCGTTCTTTAAAGCAGATTCCTAAAGCGAAAGTTACGGTAGTTTGCGAATGGCCTTCCCAAAGCAACAACGCCCAAAGTAACAACGAACAAGCAGAAGCGGTTGAAGAAACAAACGCTTCTGTTTCGCCTTCTTGGTTAAACCATTCCTTTGCGCTCTCGGAGTGTCACTGGTGCCAACAAGCCTTCATGCAGTCGCCTGAGCTATTGGCGATCGCGAATCAAGCGGATCTCGCCACCAGCAACCCAGCAGACACCTCTGCCAGTCAATCCTCCGACCTCTTTAACCCAGAAGCCATGCCTGCTCTGTTGATGGTTCCCCTGGAAAGTCAAGGCACCGTGTTGGGGTTCCTGGTGCTACAGAATTATCAGCCTCGTTCCTGGCAATCTGAGGAATTAGAGCTAGTAAAATTGGTCAGCGCTCAGGCGAGTACGGCAATCATTCAAACGCAATCATTACGCCAAGTGCAAGCTCTCGTGGAGGAGCGTACTGCCCAGTTGCAAGGCAGTATGGAAGTGCAGGCGAAGTTGTACGAAAAAACTCGCCAACAACTCGATCAGTTGCGGCAACTCAATCAAGTGAAGGATGAATTCATCGCTAATCTGAGCCATGAGTTAAAGACACCGCTCACCACGATGAAGCTAGCGATTTGTATGTTACGTCAAGCGGAACTGCCGCCAGAGCTTCGTGCTAAGTACCTGGAAATCCTGGACGAGAAGTGTACTCAAGAAATTAATTTGATCGAGGACTTACTCGCTCTTCAGAAACTGGAGTCGAAGAAATCTTCAATCGCTCTGCAAAAGATAGACCTCAAGCAGGTTATTCAAGAGTTGGTTGAGCCGTTTGAGCAGAAATGGGTGGATAAAGGATTAACGCTAGCAGTAGAGTTACCTAAGCGATCGCTAATGCTCCAGACTGACGCGGATAGCCTCAATCGCATACTGCAAGAACTTTTGACCAATGCTGGCAAATATTGTGAGCCAGATTCTACCGTTCATCTGCGTGCTACTCACGAGATTAATCCGCAAGGGAATCAGATTGTTCTTCGCTTGAGTAACAATGGGCCTGGCATCTCGCCAACAGAAATGGGGTATATCTTTGATAAATTCCGCCGGGGTGAAGGCATCACCCAACAAGCGATTCAAGGCACTGGGTTGGGCTTAGCTCTGGTAAAGTCTTTAGTACAGCACCTCAATGGCGCGATCGCTGTCTCCAGTTGTTCTGCTGAAGATACTCACGCTTGCGAAACCTGCTTTACGCTCACCTTGCCTCAATCTTTTGACAGCACCCAAGTCTAAAGCCAGAAACTAGACAACCAGACACCAAATCTGAGAATTTATAAGCTGTTGCACGTTTAACTTGCATATTCTGAAAATAGGGGAAAAGTGGTGAATTCCTCTCCTCTGTTCCTGGATTCAGTTCAAACTGGCTTGCTTGGAGATGTCATAGCTTATAAGTTCTTGTAAGAGCTTACCTGCCAAGCTCCCCAATTCTGACTCCTGACTTTATTAAGGGATGATATGCTCGCAAAAGCTCCACTGAAACGCCTACGTTGGCAACGAACGAAATATACTCCCCTTGCTCGTCAACTAGACATTTTTGGAGCGGCAGCAGAGTGGGTGTTTTATTTATGGTGGGATAGTATCTTTAGAAATACTTCCCCTTTACATAAAAAGCGTCGGGCACAGTGGTTAGTTGAAACTTTACTAGATTTAGGTCCAACTTTTATTAAGATTGGGCAAGCATTATCTACCCGCGCGGATTTGCTGCCTCTAGAATATGTAGAAGCGTTGGGACAACTACAGGATCGGGTTCCGGAATTTAATGCCGAGCAAGCAGTCGCGCTTATTGAATCTGAACTCGATAATTCAATTCATGCCCTGTATCGGGAGTTCGATCGTTTTCCGATTGCTGCGGCTAGCTTAGGACAAGTCCATAAAGCACGGCTGCATACGGGTGAAGATGTCGTTGTCAAAGTACAACGTCCGGGATTAGAAAGGTTATTTAAATTAGATTTTCAAGCTCTGGGTAGGCTTGTCCGTTTTTCGCGGCGCTATATGCCCTGGACAAGGAAATATGAATTAGAAGCGATTTATAGTGAATTTTTTAATCTTCTTTATCAAGAAATTGATTATATTCAAGAAGGCAAAAATGCTGAACGTTTTGCTGCCAATTTCCTTGGTTATCCTCGAATTCTGATTCCCAAAGTTTACTGGCGTTACACAACTACCAAAATTTTAACTGTAGAATATTTACCTGGAATCAAAGTAAGCGATCGCAAAACAATTGAAGCCTGTGGATTAGACCCGAAAAGAATCAACCAACTTGGCATTTGTTGCTATTTAAAACAACTCTTGCAAGATGGTTTTTTTCAGGCAGATCCTCATCCTGGAAATATGGCAGTCAGCCAGGATGGCAGCTTAATTTTTTATGACTTTGGGATGATGGCAGAACTCAAGTCCATTGCCAAAGACCAAATGATTAGAACCTTTTTTGCTGTCTTAAAAAAGGATACAGACGAAGTATTGGATACTTTAATTGATATGGGTTTAGTAGTGCCCGTCTCGGATATGACTCCGGTACGAAGATTATTAACTTTTATTTTAGATAAGTTCACTGAAAAACCGATTGATGTCAAAGCTTTTAGTGAAATGAGTACCGAAGTTTATGCCATGTTTGAGCAGCAACCCTTTCGCTTGCCTGCCCAGATGACGTTTATTTTAAAGGCATTAACCACACTCGATGGGATCGCTAGGACACTCGATCCTGAATATAATCCAGTAGCAGCGGCTCAACCTTTTATTAAAAGTATTACTGTCTCTCAAGCTAAGGGAAATCTAATCGGGGAACTTGCCCGACAAGCAAAAAATTTTATTGGTTATAAATTGCGACAGCCAAAAGCTTCGGAAATTTTAATCCGGCGCTTAGAAGAACGAATTGAACAGGGAGAGTTACAACTGCGGGTGCGAACCCTTGAAAGCGATCGCATCCTCAAACGGATTAATTTAGCCCTAAAAAGCCTAATTTATGCTTGCTTAACAGGTTTTACCCTCCTGTCGGCGGCAGTGCTGCTGGCGCTACCTTCCTATAGTAGTTGGGCGATCGCTATTTTTGGCTTATCAGGTCTATGGTTCTTGGTGTTGCTACGCTCTCTCTTCAATTTAGGCCTGAAAGAAAAAATAGACAAACTCGCTGAAAAATAGCTGTTAGCCATTCCTTCTTTTCTCATCGAGTTCTAGTAACGATGAGAATTTACTCCCTTAACTTAAAAAGGCAAAATGCAAGAAGAACTTCTTGCATTTTGCCTTTTGATACCCCCAGGGGAATTCGAATCACTCGCCTAATCTCCTGTAATTGCCTGCTGGTAAAGTGTCTACCTGAACAATACCAGCTCTTGCCTAAAATTTAGCCTAAATCTTTCATTAGATGTCTTGCTGATTTGGCAATTAGAGCAAGGGCACAGACTAAGGGTTTAAGTCGATCGCAATAGTCTGTTGCTTTCCGATGAGTTGCTCCTGCATGAGTTTCTGTGCTGCCATCTGTGAGTGAATCGAGGTGACGGTGATTGTCCCGGCATGAATGCACGCTTCCCCAAAATTCTCTAAAAATTCCTCGCTAAAGTTCTTTAACTTCGGATCTTTGATTTTCTCAACCCGCTCCTCGACTTGTCCCGAAAAAGAGAAGCTAGGCCGCCCCTCATCTCCCCATTTAGTAAAGTTCTCTCCTAGTGCCTCTTTGAGGATGTTGTAGACCGGGCTACCGGGACGCTTCGCCCACTTCCGCGTTCCCTGAAATGCTTTAATTGCTAGGGCATTGGTTAGCGTTGATAAAGCGCCTTGAGCAATAATCGCTAGTTGTTCGTAGATTTCCTCTTTGGCCTCTTCCGCTACGTTGGAAAGTACGACTTTGGCGACAGCGGGATTAAATGCAAAGGCCACCGTACCTGGTAAAGCCCCACAAATAAAGTAGCCCATCAACTGACCGACGAGCGCCCCGGTCATGCCGTACAGTGCTTCTAATTTAGTCTCAAGCTGCTTATCTAGTTCTGCGTCTGTAACGTTCCAATTAAACGTATAGACGTACTGGATTGCTTTTAAGCCTAAGCTCCAAAGGACGGGAAGCGCCACGAGGATGGCTATCATTGCAATTCCAGCGAGTAAACTTCCGAACGCCCCCCCCGCCGCCATAATTAAAACACCGACAACTCCGACAACAGCAACGCCAGCAGCTAATGTCCCCGCAATGATTGTGTCCCGCATGGAAGCCCGGACAATCGGATTTCCATCCTTGCTAACTTTCCCATTCCCGGCGAAAGTTTGTTTTAATGAATCGCTGGTGCGATTACTAAAATACTGGTCAACGGTAATAGATAAAGGCATAACTAAAGCTTTCTAATTTTGAATCTAGGTCTATTTTCCCCAGCTTTCCCTAACTTGCTTTTAAAATTTTCCTCTGCAAGCTTGAGTAGCATATCAAAGTCAGATGGTGGGAGTTTTCCTTTCTCTCCTTTTTTATCTAATAGCTTCCCTCTCGTTGGTTTATTTCCGCTGAATATTTCGGCGGCATCTCCAATTAAATTTGCATCTTGCTTTAATCGTTCCTTCGCCTTTTTCTCCTGAGCGCTTAAACTTCCTGCCATATTTACTGCCTCGTAAAAAAGTTTGCTGATATCATTCTCGCCGCTTGGAGAAGGTCTGTCACTATTTCACTGAATGAGTGCTTTCCTGTCCACTCCTCAGTCACAACCTTATGTTTTGAGGGTTGCAGTAGTCGAATTAAACTTGCTTCTTCTTCTTGGGTTAAGTCTTTTCCCGGTAGCTGAATTTGTATCGGGATTTCATGAGTCACATTTTTAGTGTCATAGTCCAGATACTCTTGTATATCTGCTGCGACTGCGTAAGCCTTCGCTGCATCGAGTTTAGTAGAAGATGCTTCTACTAATGTTTTGAGCTGCACATCAAACATTAAATTTAAACTTTTTAACATTTCCGTTTGCAGCACAATTGATTCTTTCATCGTCTCTGCGACGTTAGGAAGAACAATCTTTTTATACTGTTTTCCTTCCTTGCCGGGGTCAGTGTCTTCAACTTCGATTACTTGGTGCCAAGTGCCCATCGTGGCGGCTTGTTGCTCTGTCTGCCAAGCGACCAGCTCAGCTAATGAGGTTATTTTTCGTCGCTTATCCGGAATGATAAAATCAAAAACTTTTGCCCAAATCCCCGATTTTTCAGGTTTGATTACCGTGTCGGGGGCATCAATTGGGAACGAATCAATTCCTATCATTTCATTGGCTCGATTCACTTGTTCAGTTGCAATTTTTAGAGCTTCTGCAAGGTCTTTCGGGCGAAGTGTTTTAGATTGCTCTCCCTTTTTATCGGGATTAATATCAAATATTTTTATTGGCTGAGCTTCACCGATTCTTTGTAGTAATAGTCTAAGCAGGCGCTTGACTTCTTCTAAGTCACGGTCATTTTTATCTTGAGTTGGGCTGGGTGGGCAGCATCCCATACAGTTACATTTCCTTTTAGGTGGAGGTGGAGGCGGCGGCGGTGGTGAAGGAGGCTTATCACCACACGGACTACTGATATTGATTAAATAATTCCCATACTGCCCAAAAGCAGTATTATCTGTAGTTCCCTGATAGACCCATTGCGGTCCCTCTTGACAACCTGGATAATCTCCATTTGTGAAATAACACATATTCGCTTCGCCAACCATCCAAACGATGCCAATTTGACAGGTTGGAGAGCTTGGTAAGTCAACTGTGTTATCTGGTAAATCACCGCCCAGAACGTACAGACCGGGATAAACAGCCGGTGGTAATCGTTCTACATAGATTTCTAAATTTCTGCCACTAATACCATCATTGCCAAAATTCACAGCGTCCGTCGCCGTTTTAATCAATCCGGCTTTCTTAATTTGGGCCGCTTCCTCTGCCCTGGTTCCGCGTGGAATTGTCGTGTATCCATCTCCCGTGTATACAATTTCGTCGCCATTTGTCACCCAGGAATAATTCCCTCCATTTGGGCCACTGCATTGATTCGCTGTTGGCGGCGGCGGCGGCGGCACGTCTTCATCTGGCGGTTCATATTTGCTTGGAGGTTTTGGCGGTCGGCACTCTGGCTTAATTGCAATTACTTCCACTGTTGGCAGCTTCACAAATCCTAAAGTTGGCGTGAGTTTAATCCCCCTAGCACACTCATCAAAAACGATTTCCGGATCTAAAGCTACCGGCGTTTTAGAAAATGGCTGTCCTCCACAGTAGAGTGAGTCCGGATATCTCGCACAGTCACGCGGATCGGCCGGTTCATCCGGCGTCACATAAAACGGTGTGTTTGGGATTTGTCTTAAATGCTCGTATGCCATCAGTCCCTCACATACAGCGTGTCAATTTGGCGGCCTGGGGCTTCTTCACGGAGAGAGCGAATAATAAGCGATCGCTCCCAGCGCATCGTTCCCGTAACTGACCGAGCTGGATAGAAAAATACGCCTCTTGCTGGCGGCGGCGGTTTTAAGTGTCGTTGTTCAAAATTTGCGTGGTCTAGCTCTCCACATTTATATGGCGCGTACTCTTCCCGATAAATTCCTCTTTGAAACTGGTTAATATCAATCATTTATCTTTAACGATTCTTAAAGTTGTTGGCGTGGTAGCTCCTGCTAATTTTGTCGCTGTTGAGCCAGTGAAATTTGCGGTACAGCGAGACTTTATCGTATCTCCTACATTTAGTTGAACAGTAATCTGTCCACTAATAAAAACGCTTGCTGTTCCAGTTGAATGAATAGAACGTTGAAACGAGTAACTAGTTGAATTTAAAATTATTGCTATGCTGTGGTCGCCAGCGGTAACTGTTCCCGCCGTGGACATTAAGTGGCAATTAAAATTAATTGTATAAATCCCTGCCTCTGAACAGGTAAAAGTAGTCCCATCCCAAGTGCCAAAAAGGTCTAGGATTTCGCTAGTGTAATTTATCTCCGTAGCGACTCCATTAGATAGAGTTAAGTCACTAACACGTTGAGCAATAACAACGGGTACAGATAAACCTAATAAAGTTCTGATTTCAGCGGCGTTTGCTTTTTCAAGCAAACTTAAGCCAAAATCTTGTAAATCTAAACCGGCAATTTGTTCTAGGTTGTCCGAAGTATTCACAATCGTCACCTCTTTGACTACGTTCGCATATATCAGAACATCGTCAAGAGGTGCGATCCAACCGAATCCGACATCTTGAATTTGTACGCCAAGCTTTGCAACTTCCCCAGCTTCAATCGCTAAACCTTCCGTAAAGAAGGCCATCAGGTCTGCATCAACATAGGGCAAATCGCCCCGATTAACTAAACTAACAGTCCCCTTTCGGTTCCAGTTCAGCCCATCGGTCTGAACCATTAAGTTCAGATGCTTTCTTGGTGACTTCCACTCTAAGTTTCTTAAAGCTGTATTAATTTCTAAATTGGTTGATAACTCGTTAAATTCTGGAATCTCAACCTCTGCTGTTGAATTAATATCAATCGTTGCCTTAAACGATTTGATATAACGGTTAATCTCGACGTGATAACCGGCCTGTCTATAAGCAATTTCCTTGTTTGTCAATTCTGTACTGTATAGCTCGATGACATTTTGCAAGTCCTCCGCTTTTAGCTTCCGATTAATAACCGTTGTATTTTTGTAGGTAATCGTTTCAAACATATCAAGTTAATAGATAAGAAATTGCGGTGAATGTTGGCTTACCGTCTGAAGTTACACCCGGACTTATAGGGAGTTCAACGGAACCCGAAAAGACATTCGGGTTAATGTCAAAGTTTCCATTTATCCTATCTGCACCAGAGGGATTTTTTGTGGAATCCCTTTCAAGTTCCTGAGCGTATAAAACAACCTCTATCAAATAAGCTGCAAAGTTTCCACTTTTGAAAGTTCCATTACTTCCGGGGGTAAATGTCACGCCGGATAGATAATCGGGTGTTGTATAAACGGATTCGCCGTTTTCATTTGTAACTCTGTTTACTGGAATCGATAAATTGCATCTAAATAAGGTGTCTGTTAGCGTATATCCCTGGATATAATTCTTTTGTGGTGCTGGGTTTCTTGCTGGAGTCGATTCCTGCTGTTTTCCAAAAGCTATAATTTCTAGTAAATGCGCTTCGAGCATTGCGGATTTAATTGTCCCACCAGTACCGGGCGTGATAGCTGCCATAGGATAAGAATCATGAGTAGTGATGAGATTATTTTAAGTGGTTCCGAGGAAACTTTAAAGCCAGTTATTACACTTCTTATTGGAATAAATCAAATGCTACAAAAAAACGGGGGAAACGAATTTATTTCTACAGATAGCGCAGTTAAAAGAAGACATAAGCCTCAAATAAATTTGTTTTTTCAAGAAGAAGGAGTAAAAGATTCCTATCGTCGTTCAAAAGGTCATATAGGGTTCCGTATCATGAATAAAGAGAGCGAATCCATTACCAATCAAGAATTAAAAGCAGTCGCATCTATTATTAAAAGAAAGTTTGCTGGTGGAGGCGGATTTGTTTGGAATAAAGGAAAAATCATGTGTTCCTATAGTGATTGGGATTTAGGATATCAACTTCAGTTACTTTGCCAGTCCGAAGCCGAAGGAAAACGGGTAATCGAGCAAGTTTTAGATATTAGAGGTCATTCACCAGAATGGGAAAATATGACTATTAACAGGAATGCAGCCCCAGAAAAAGCCTTTCCTAACACAAAAAGAAAGAGAATTATTTTAGGAAAATCTGTCGATGCCCCTAATCGCAGACCTGTTGTAAAAGTTAAGTTCCAGTACGCGACGCTCACTTTACACGGTCTAGTTAATCCCATTTGTCTTGTGGATCGGTCAAATCGCTTCTCTAATCCAATAGAGCGGGGATAGCTCCTTACTGACTATCTAGTAAAAATGCTTTGAGTGTTTCTAATTATAGTGGTAATCATTCTCCCAAAGGTTAACCTTTGAGGCTTTTCTTTTATCCGTCTAAAACCCTTGCTGCGTAAGGGTTTTCACGGATTGACGAGAACGATTATCCAATGGCATCTTTAAGGCATCCTTTAAATCAAATTTGAACAAGATATGGCTGACCTTTCTTTTGAAGCTTTGGAATCACAAAATGAAGTCCCACAAGGAAGCTTTATTGTTACAAACGGTAAAGTTTTACTAGATATTGGTGCTTTCATCGGTCGCCCGGTTGCCGCCCTAAGCGAATCGGCAGTAGTGGATTTGGTCTATCAATTAATCAAAGCTGGCGCAGCGGCTCAAACTGCGATTAATGCTGGAGATGGTCAACCTCTTCCCCCTGGAGAGCGATTAGCCGCCTTCGCTGCCCCTGCAATCCAACCGCCTCGGACAAATCACGAGGGGCAGCTCTACGCGCTGGCAACTGGCAGCGTTACCGCTGTTCTCCCGATCCAAGTCGGGGCCGCTCAAGCTCCGAAGCAATAAGCAGAGGGGATTATTAATTAGGGATTAAAAAAAATGGGAAGACGATTTTCACGGCTAGACTATGCCACAAAAGTTTTGAAGGCAACTGGCGGGGCTATCGATAATTACAAGGCTTTCAAAGCAGGCACTGCGGATTACGACGTTGAGGGACAAAAAAGGAACGGTACGGTTCGGATTGGCGTTCGCCCCTTTGGGATTTTAGTTGCCTCTCCCGCAGCGCCTACTATTTATCCTTCCAGTTTGAGCGGGCGAGCTGATGGGCAGATTACAGCAAACGGATTAAGCAAACTGACTCTTTCGCATCGCGACGCCGATGATGTAAATGCTTCGGGAGCGGGTTTTAATTCGGCGAAAATTATTGTTCAAGTAGCCGCAGGCGCAACTACTTCAAAAATTAGCCAAATTACAAAGCTTTCTTACGACAAAACTCCGACCGAATCTTATACCATTCCATTCGGGGCAGTTGATGCGGATGCCGCAACTGAGGGGGTTTACGAAGCTTTTCAGCGATTAGCTGGACAGGTCGCTGCGGTCGCGCCGGCTGCCGGTACTTCTCGTCGCGTGAGTTTTCGAGCGGAGAAATTCAGACAGAGATAGAGAAAATGATGCAGATCCAGGAATCTCAAATTGAGAGCGCTTGTGCTTTGAGTACGATAATCATTCCCAATTTAGGGATTGATTTAGAGCGGGAATTCCGCAAAGTGTTTGAAGTCAATCAAGCGCTTTCTCTCTTCCTGGCAGGTGAAATGGATATGGAAACTTATTTGGATATCTGCGAATTTTGGGAGCAAGATATGGATCGATACTTGCTTGTTGCCGATGCCAATTTGCAACTACTGGGTTTTTAAATGGCGTGGGTCAGCCTCGGAAATCATTTATTTTCTGTGCTGCCGACCAGTAACGATTGGCAGATGTTGAGCGAAGCGATTAACCCGTTTGAGGCGGTAACGGTTCGCTCTAAGATTGCCTCGGTTGTAACTAAAAATATTGAAGACCGGATAATTTACCCGGAAGTCTACGGGCTGCTTGCAGATATCTATTATTACGCTTCGGCTCCTGCTGATTTTTGGGTGGGAGGAATGAGCCGCTTCAGCGTGATCGCATCCGCTAGCGAACTGCACCCTTTTCCGGTCGTTGGGGGTACGACTGTCGCCAGCACGGAGCAAGACCCCAACACCCGCCGTTTGAAACAATACAATTTACCTGGTGGCTTTCACTATCTGCGAGTAACCGAGCCAGACGCCTCGGCGACTTACAAGCCAGACGATAATCTGGTACGGCGAATTGGATATAAAGCGATTCCCAAAAAGAAGGGCACTTCTGGAGGATATTACCAGCCCTGGCTCTATGGCGATAAAAATCTAGACTTTTTGGCTGAGCTTTTTATCTTCTCGCTGGATGCGCTGGTTAGTGTTCCATCGGTCGCACCGCCACCCCCGCCTAATCCTCCCGCTGCCAGTGCGAACCTAACGCAAGACCAGCGGTTTGTATACCTGGCGCTGTCCACCGATTACCGAACGCTTGACACAATTCTTACTTATTTAGAAATGCCTTCCGGTCAAGTGCTTGGAATTTTATTTGAGCTTGAATTATTAGGACTTGTTGAACAAGAACCGATGAGCGGGCGCTACAGAACCACGGGACTTTAATATGTGGGAAAACCTGGAAAGAAATCGAAGCGGGGTAAAGGGGAAATCTACGACGAAGCAAAATCAGAGCAGCTTTCAATTCGTCTAACCCCGACAGCTAAAAGGCTTTTAAAAGACAAAGCATTAAAAAAAGGAGTTTCGATCCAAGAATTGATAGAAAGATATTCCCGCGAAATTTAGGTAGTCTAGCGGGCGTCTATGCCAGATAGCGCACATCGTTTTTAATGCTTTAATCTCTGTAGTTTTCCATTGCTAAATCTCATGGAGAAGATTGATTGAAGCGCAAGCAATCTGAGCGGAAATCTAGGAAACCCATCGCATACTGGAATCATAAAGACTCAGTATGCAGCCATGAATTCTATAAATACTTCTACGATTTTAGTTGCCGATTCTGCGATGCCTTCTTTCTCCCCTCCAGTTCCGTCACCGGGCTTGGTGGAGTGGTCAGTGTTGTCTGCTTTGGCAGTTTATCTAGTTAAGGAAGGTTGGAAATACTTTTCGGTGAGTGAACAAAAGGATAGGGACGCTGACCGCCAACTTCTACAGACTTTGATTGAAGACTTACGGGACGCTAAGAAAAATCAGAATGACGCTCAACTGCTAGCCCTTCAAGACCTACGCGACGAACTCAAAGAAATCAAATCAGCCGTAGTAAAACATTCAATTTAATTTCGGGATTACTAAAGATAGAACCGGAAAACCTGAGAGCCTTTCCGGTTCTGGCTCTCTCAACAGGTAATCAAATGTTTATCGCTCAGTTTGAAATTCAATCAGTTCCCGTCGAGTCGCAGGCTAGTCAAGCGTTTAACCCGGAAGAAGTTGTTCGCTTAGATGACGGAACGCCGGTCAGCGCTGTCGATATGGGTGTAGCAGGGGCGGTCATCCTAACGTGGTTCGCCGTTGCGTGGCGGCTCCCATCAAAAGCCGGGTATCGCGGCGGTTCCCGTTGGGCCTGGTTCGCGGCCCTAGCATTTTTGCCGATTTCGCTTTGGTCGTTCCTAACGTTTACGCTCGTGAGTTGGCCTGAATCTAAAAAATAGAGGAAAAATTATGTCTACTGTAGGCCGGTATCTTGATTGTTCAACGGCTGGCGTCCGTGCCCTGGATCTTCAGCTAATCCGACAGATTGAAAGAATCAGCCCCGGCCTACTGGTGGACTTTTCTAAATTTAATGTTCAGTGTGGCGGCGGTTGCCATCCATTCTTACAAGCCCCCGCTGCCGCAGCACTCAAAAAAGCGATCACTGCTCGTGGTCGTAAATTAGTAGTCAATTCTGCCTACCGGACGATTTCCCAACAGTTCGTTCTCTACTCGCATTGTCGAGCTGGGAGATGTGGAATCACCGCCGCCGCCCAACCGGGAAAATCAAACCACAATACCGGGTTGGCCCTGGATGTTGAGGACGCCGCTGGATGGCGTCCGTATTTAGAAAAGTTTGGCTGGGATTGGATCGGGTCATTTGATCCAATGCACTTCGACTATCGCGGCCCCGGCTGTAAAAATTTATCTTGGTTGGCGACAAAGGCTTTTCAACAACTCTGGAATTACAACTATCCAGAGCGCCGAATTATTGAAGATGGACAGTGGGGACAGCAGACTGAAAAGGTGCTGCGGTGCGTCTCGGTTAATGGATTCGACTCAAGCCCTGGGTTTGAGCGGCTGGCGAATCCTCCTGAACTTCCACAAATAGGAACCAGTTTAAGAGCTGGAATGATGGGGACGCCGATTGCCCAATTACAAAAGAAATTAGGCATTCCATCTGACGGCATTTTTGGGTCAGGAACTACGGCGGCGGTCATAAAATTTCAACGCGATCGCGGTTTAGTTGCCGATGGAATTGTCGGGGTACAGACTTGGCAATTAATTAATGAGCAATAAAAAAGCCCCTGTAAACAAACAAGAGCAGGAGCTTTTCAATTTTTACCTTCAAGTTACTTTCAAGACTGTTTAATTATCATCTGTATCGGGTCTGGCAGACTTGTCGCGTAGAGTTGTCGCGTTGCCTTTATAAATCTGTCATGTAGTTGTCGCGTAGGGTTGTCGCGTGGCTTGTCATGCTTGTCGCGCCGTACATGACAAGCTACGCGACAGCTAGTTAGACAGGAACGAGACAGAGGAGTGAGCCTTGTCTTCCTCGTCAATTTGCCCATATCCCATGTCTGCTAACAGTCCTAAGTATTGACGAATTTGTTCGCTACCTTTCCCTTTCAAACACCCAAAGTTTTTGCGTTGAATTTCACGAACAGTTACCCAATCATCCTTCTCTTTTGCGAACAACCAAATGCTTTTAAGCGGTTCTTTCAGTCCGTCTGAAAGCTTTAGCTCAGTAGTTGTTTCGGTGGGTGCGACAGCTTCTAATTCTGGCGTCTCCTCGGTAATGGCTTGGGGTGCCGTTACTGGTTGCTGTATCATCGTCGGCATTGATTGAGGTAGCATCTCCATCAACAATTCCTCGGTTAGCCAGTCTGGGATTTTTCCTTCTTCCCTGGTACCGTCCAACCATTGAATTTTGAACTTTCCCGTAGGTTGGACAGTCTCCAGCCCATCGGCACCAATGGTCTTTTCCCCTACTGTCTCGACGCGCACGGTGCCTTCAAGAAAAACAGTTACGAGTCCTTTGCTGCCTGGTAAAAATGCTTGAGTTTCACCGTGGACGATGAACACCGGGTACTCACCGAATTTCATTGTTTCTCGCAGGCATGAAGTCAGAACAGCGGTAAGAACCTCTTCTTCCACAACCCGATCCATCAACCCGAACTCATCCCAAATTGTCGTAATTGAATTGACATTTCCATCTTCTACGCGCTGCGCTAATCCGTTCCACTCTTTTCTGATAGCTGGGTAATCTCGCTTGCCGTTACTGATACCTACAACCTGGAAGGCAGCAGGATAAGAGTTTGTTGGCTCGTGGTGTGGCGTGGAAGCGATCGCCCGATGACCGGGAAGCAGAACCAGCCGCAACAATGCCAGCTTCTTAACCAATGTCGTTTTACCCGAACGCTGGACACCGACGCAGCGGATTGGATGGGACTTAACCAGACTGAGAAACGCAGGGCACTGCTGGCGTAGGGCTTTGAGCAATTCCTCTTTAGTCTGCGGCGGACGAATTACGGGAACTGGTTGGACGGGTGGAGCGTTTAAGGGCGTGCCATTTGGCATTGAATCAGTGGGCTGAACATCCTGCTCGGTTATCGGTAGACCTGGCGGCTCAACTTCTCTCGCTGGGACATCGATTGCTTCTGGCTCCTCTTCTTCTACTGGCTTAGGGTTGGCTTTGCGTGAACGATTGACAGCTCCGATGTCATTGAGTCCAACTGCAAGCACAACCAGCGCTAACGGAATACCAGCGATCGCACTGCCGACGAACGCCGCAGCGAGAGAGCAGACAGCAATTACCCCCTGGTCTTTCGTGATGCGTCCTAACCCTAGCACCTCTTCTCCAAAATCATTTTGAAATTCAATGTCGCTTGCAATCCGAGCTAGCTTGTTTCCTTCCATTTCATCCTCCTAAAAATAAAGCCCCCAAAAACTTTACTGGGGGCTGATACCGCATGATTTAAACGAGATTACCGAAAGTTAGCTTGAATGTTCTTGCGGAGGTTGAACACCATTTCAAAGCTAAACATGGTGACTAAGAACAATACCAAAGTCCACCAAAGTATCAAACTACTATCCCAGTTCGGGGCGTCTTCCACTATTGCTTGTACGCCACCTTCATAAGGGGGGAATCGCAAGAAACAAATAATCGCTTCAAACCCGTAAGCGATCCAACGATTCCGATACGCTTCATCTGTCGGACTTTCTACTAGGGAAGGCAGTATCTCCTTCAACTGACACAATCCCCACATCACAATTGCCAGAAAAGGAATGATATTTGCAAAACCCCATTCAATCCATCCACCGAGGAACGGGATTCTTACAAGGCTATCAAGGAAGGGAATGTTGGTGAGTTCTTTTGCGATGTGCCTTGCAAGCTCAATCCACGGTTGTACATTTAAAAGCCCAACAAAACCAATCGTTCCCCAAACTAAAATCTTAGCGATGAGCCGTGCATTGATATGAAGCTTGTTTGTTTTTCTGGGTATCCCTCCGCTGTAAGGATAAGTTGCTTGAGGTGCTTGACCTCCCCCAGTTTGTGAATATCTAGCCATCTCGTTTACCTCTGACTTAGTAGTTGTTTAAATTCTTCTTGGTCTGTCATCGTGATACGTGCAATGTCAGCGATTGTGCCGTTCTCGCTGACAATGGCAGTATCACCAAGGCTGTTACAGATAAAGGCTCCAGGGCGTAAGGTTTGCGACAAGCGGGGATTCATTACCCTGGTTCCTTCACTGAAATAATCCTCTCCAGTCGTCTTCGCTGTCCTTACTAAAATGCAGTTGTTGCGGTATCTATCGAGGGCGACCTTAGACAGCTTCTCAGCCATCCGTGCCTTGGTTCGGTTCTGCCGAATGTAGTCGTTGAAGCTGGATTGTTCCTGCCTGATTGCTTCCCCTTTTTCAAGGGAGCCTCTCACACGTTCGCCATTGGAAAGAAAGATTAAGGCGGCAGATGCTAGGAGAATATGAGAAGTTTTTAGCTTCATCTTTAGACTCCCAAAACTGCTGCCACCGACATCAAATCTGCTTCTTCCTGAGTAAGAGTTGTGTAGCGATCGCCTTCTTCACAGAACTTTTTAGGGACAGCAAAGCTTTCCTGATTGGGATAGCAAAAAAGATTGAACTCAAATTGATTAATGCATTGTCCTGTTAATGCTCCCCAAAACATATCTCCGCTATCCCACCACGGTTGCCAAGGGAAATCACAATCGCTACAGGGTTGAGGCGCTCCGGGCTTGGGTAGCCAGTGCATCGTGAAGCAAAGTTGAGGCTCTGCATCCGTCGGATCGGCTTCAAACGCTAGGTAAAATTCAAAGTCTGGGTAAGCTTGCTGCGATCGCTGCCACCATTCGGTTAGTTGCTCTCGTCCGAAAATGAGTAACGCTATGTCACCTTCCATTTCAAACCCTTGGCGAACAATCCAGCTCAAAACGCGGAAGCGCTGTTCTGGATTGAGATAACCCTGCTGGTGGCGTTGAATCAGGTCTTGGTCTTCAGGCGTCAGCGCATCAACATGGGTGCCGATGCGATAGAGCAGGTCATCGCTTGGCTGCTGGTTGTAGCGGCGAACGCGCTCTGTCACATAACCCCAGTTCACGCACTCGGCTGAGTTTCCTTGCCCCCGCGCTGGATGATTGGCAAGGTTATTGGTGATGCGCTGTGCCGCTGCCCGAATTCCTGGATCTGCGATGCGCTCGATGATTGGCTGGGGGTCGAGGTTCTTATGGAAGGCGTCAGTTAATTCAATGGCTGCGCTTAGGTCAACCCGGTGCGCGAGGTACTGCCCATCTGGAAATCCGACTTCAAAATCTGTCATGATCGGAATGTCTCCATTACTTAGGTTGTGTGAGCCAGCAGCCAGCGGTTGGAAGCCTACGAAACTATCGCCGCTGGTTACTGACAAGCTTTTTTTAAAGACCCAATGCGTTGAAAGCGTCCTCCGCGGTGGGTTCTGTTGATTCATTTTTGGAGCTTTTAGGACTGATTGGGGTAGGCTCCGGGACTAACTGGAACTTTTTGGAACTTTTTGGAACTGCTAAGGGTGAATCGGACTGCAATTGCTCCACTACGGCGCTGTATTGGGAATAGATAATGTAGTTCACCGCATCGGTGGGGGTGACTCCTCCCAGCAGCTCCTGCACTTTTTCTACTAGCGCCTGGTGCTGGCCTCTGACAGTAACTTTCATGCGATCGCTTTCTGGGCGATCGCCATTGGCAGTAGTCCGCGCACATTAGCAAAGCGCGGCTCCGGAATCAGTGCAAATAGCGGGATGCCTTGGATTTTGTGGGCAATCAGGTGAGAGCTGCCGCCGGTGACAAGAAAGCGACGGATGCGCGGGAAGTAGGGCTGATACTGGTTCTTGACTTCTCCGAAGATGCCTTTGAACCAAGGGTCGAGGTGTTCGGTAAGGTAGGGCTTCCAGCTGGCTCTGGGATTATCCGGGTAGTGATGAGAGCCGTCTGCAAATCCGTTCATAATCATTCCCGCCGCGGGCTGATCGCCTAGGGCTTTGCACAGCCGCTCGTCAAACTTAATCGCCGTCGCCAGTTCGTAGGCTCCGCCGCGCTTGCTCACGGTAGAGTCAATAATTTCTCCATCTTTGTTGTCTATCAGTCGGCTGAGCCAGGTGCCGCCGCCGATGTCGATAACAACGGTGAACCCGGAATCTGGAATTAGATCGGGAAGAGACTTGGCGTAGGTGTAAGCGGGGTAGCCTTCTGGTTCAACTCGGACGGATTCAATGTGAACCCGCATCGCTTTTCCATTGCGCTTGTAGTCAATGGACCGGATCAGCTGCTTGGAGATGATTTCTTCCGCTTTGTCCGGCTCTGGGTGCGATGTGTGAATGTGCAGCTTGAACTCAGAGTGGTATGGCTCAATACAGGGCAAGGTGTTGAGCAGCGCTGAGGCTTCCTTCTCTTCTTCTACGGTGTGGGATTGTTTGCGGTATTTGTAAGCCTGATAGCCGAAGTGGTAAAGCTGATCTTCAAACTCAATTAACGGGCTGGTGTTGTTACTGGTGAGGGGTAAGCGGCCTTTGGGCAGTTTGAAACGCACGGAGCGGATAGCTTTGGCTTCCAGACCGTCAAAGTATTTGAGGTCAAAATTACCCTGATCGATAGCGAGAACGATGGTGTGCATGATAATGGGAATAACTCCTTATTTCCGTTTGGGGGACAAAGCCAGCGAATACCACCCCGCTGGCTTTGTTATTGGATAACGAGGGGGACACCTTGATAAGCACAGAATTGATTTAGAAAATAGATCATCATCTGCCGCTGTTCGTTGGTGAGATCGCGCTTTTCTTTCTTCAACAGACCAACGTGGACTCCAACCTGCTTTAGAGCCGCACCTTTGCGGGTTTGGTTATGAGCTTGGTTGTATTTTCGGATCTGGTTGAAGATAAGATTTTGGTCGATTGCGCGTTCCATTTAGAACCTTTTTGGGATTACTAGAAGGGAGTCGGGGAACGAGAGCCTCTCCGGCTCGGCTCTCAACTAGGTGATCAAATGAATCAGTTTGAGTTTGTTCAGTACGAATCTCAGCCGATTGAAGTAGAAGACCCATTTCAGCGTCTGTACGACAGAAATTTTGAAGTTCAAAGCTTTCATGAAGGAATCACTCTTGTTGTAACCCTCGTGATTGTATTGGGGCTATGGTTTTCCGTTGCGTGGAGCTTACCTGGGAAGGTGGGACGCAAGGGTGTAGCTCGTTGGATGTGGTTTGGTCTTTTGGCGTTTCCTTACACAATGTTTTTTGGTTTGTTGGTTTTAACTTTTTCGCCTTGGCCTGTAGCCCGTGGAAGTAAAAAAGAGACTGAGGAACTGGAGAAGGAACTAGAGTCAACCAAGAAACAGTTAGAAGCGTCACAACAGCGAGTGGAACGATACACGG
This sequence comes from Coleofasciculus sp. FACHB-1120, assembly GCF_014698845.1. Classification (NCBI taxonomy): domain Bacteria; kingdom Bacillati; phylum Cyanobacteriota; class Cyanophyceae; order Coleofasciculales; family Coleofasciculaceae; genus Coleofasciculus; species Coleofasciculus sp. FACHB-1120. The sequence goes on from NZ_JACJTV010000024.1 coordinate 67,438, forward strand.
ACTATGTAACTAAAGCGAACTCCGTGATTGAGAAGTTGCAGGCTGAAAGGATGAATCACGGCTGATTGTTCGTTTACCTCCTGTGAATTGGTTGTGTGGAAAGCCGGGGTGTCGGGAAGCCCCGGCTTTTTCTATGGGACGATACCAAGAGTCAGGTTGCTGGAATCCTCCTTTAAATTCCCTCCTTTTCTAATCCTTCTTCCTGTAGCTTGAAACGATCAGGTAACTCATCTAAAGAGCAGTCTAGGATTTGGCACAGAGCTTTTACTTGCCAAAGCTGAAGTTCGGCTTCTGCCCTACCTTTTTCCCAATTACGAATAGTGTGATCGCTGACGCCTAAAGCGTTAGCAACCTCTTTTTGCGTTACTCCTGCTCTTTTTCTAAGTTCCACAAGTGAGAAATTAACCTTTTCATTGTTCATCTTACCGTAAACCGCTTTACGCGTAAAGCGGTTTACGGTAACGTGGTAAAAGTCACCGTAAACCGTTTACGGGCGGCAAATGCACAAAACAACAGTGGGGCAGACCTGGATTTTGCGGTCTGGTCTGCCCACATCAACATCGTCCCACCAGGGGGATATGGAGTTTAAAGCTAATAAGTACAAATGCGGAAGAGAGGTCTGCCCCTACAGCAGGTAGGTAACAGACCCCGTCATAGTGTGCCGATTAGCCCAACGACTTCTTCCCTCAAGGTGGACACACATCAAACAGGAGGTGACACGACCAACTTATTGATCGGTGCCCAACTGCCTTCGCAGTGCATCTAGAGACTCAGGGTTATCGGCTGCTTCATCAGGGACAAATTCCAGACGAAGGTAAATCTTGCCTTTCTGCCAGCCGCCTCCAGAGGTTCTCAAGAATTCAACTTCAGCTCCTTGGTCAAACCAAACTTGGTACTGAGCGTGAATGCTACCTTTGAATCTTTTTGCAAATTCGCTAGACTTCTGCATTCCGTGGAAATCTTTAACGAACACAACATCGTCATCGTTGAGGTCGCGGATGTTCATATAAATCACCTAGATACAGCAACACTGGGCAGACCTAAAGTTAGCCGCTCCGGTCTGCCCATCTAAATCGTCTCATTAGCGCTATTTGCGCGATTGACTTAATGATTCGGGCGATCTTCTAAAGGCTCGTCGGGTACAAACTCTAGGCGGAGCCGCAGTTTTCCCTTCTGCCACTCTTTCCTAGGCTTTAAAAGCTCACAAGTTAAACCATCGCCAAGCCAGTCAGAAGCTAGGTTTTCCATTTCTCTGCCTAAGCAATGCATCACTTGCAACTTCATCTCATTGACCTTGCAGGTGGGAATGCCAAGAGGACTTATGCCCTCATCCATCCAAAGCACATCATCGTTATCGAGATCGCTCATGACAATTACTTACCTATAGACACAACAACACTGGGCAGACCTAAAGTTAGCCGCTCCGGTCTGCCCATCTAAATCGTCTCATTAACGCCATTTGCGCGATCGCACCCCCAACAACAGAAGGAGAAATCAATGAACAACCGACTAATGCGAATTGGAGATAGGCTGTCTATCCCCGATTCACGTCTAATCCGAATCGGCAACAGAATCTTTAACCTCAACACAATCGATTACATCGAACACCGCACAAACACTTTGTGGATTTATCAAGGCGGCAGCGACTCCTCTATAACGCTTCACGATGCCGAAGCTGAACACCTTTGGAATCTTCTGAGCAGTTCAACACTGGATGTCACGCCTCAGTCCCAAGTCGAGGAAGCGATCGCAACAACACAAACATGAGTAATCACCTGATCCGCAATTTGTTATGGGGCACAAGTCCACTCTTCGGACTACGAGAAGCGGTGGATGTCAAAACACCCAGTCTGAGGGGATGGGTCGCAGGTATGGTTATCCGCCAAGACGGCTGGGCTTATCAAATTATTTCTGGCGATCACCCTCCGGTCTGGCTGCCAGAGTCCGACTTACAAAAAATCCCCCTAATCATGGAGGAATCACAAGGCTTCGACGACGAGTTTTAATTAGTTCCGCAAAAAAATGGAAAACAAAATCGAGCTTTCCGACTTAATTTATTACGCGCACCATCTCAGTGCAATTGATTGGCTCGTCCTCAAGGTGTTTCTGTGTCACCAATATCACTACGCAGTCACTGCTGGCGAACTTACTGAATACTTTTATCGAGAAGGGGTGCAGGCAAGTCAAAAAAGCATTGAATACAGCCTAGAACTTTTCTGCCACAGAGGTTTTCTATCGGGGAATCCCAGCACAGGAAAATACTTCGTTTCAAGCTTTGCCACTACTAGTAAGCGTTAAAGAAAAAGGCGATCGCCCCTGACCCGTTGAAGGGAGCGATCGCCAAAGAAGGAGTAATAAAAAATGATTGCTATTCGACAGACACAGATGATGGGTGACAGACTGCCGCCCATGAACCTAGAAGCAGAAGAGTCGGTTCTTGGAGGCATTCTCCTAGATCCAGGGGCAATGGAAATTGTAGCGGATATCCTCTCTCCCGAACACTTCTCATTTAAAAGTCATCAGCAGATTTATCGGGCTTGTCAATCACTCCACAGTTCCGGAAAAAGCACGGACTTAATGCAGGTGACGACCTGGCTTTATGACAGAAACCTTCTTGACATAATCGGCGGACAGAACAAACTTGCACAGTTAGTAGATAGAACGATATCAGCCGTAAATATTGACAACTACGCTCAACTGATTCTCGACAAACATCACAGAAGACGGCTGATTGAACTAGGCGGCGAGATAAGCAGCGTCGGCTATGAAGTAGCGACAGACCTGCCAGAGCTGTTGAACTACATCCAAGAGCAAACCTTCAACGTCACCCAATCGATAACCCTTGGCGGAGGGCTGAAAGATGTTGAAGAACTAGAACACCAACAACTCATAAATCAGATATCAAAAATTGAATTATCAGTTGAAGATCCCTCACTCCGACATCTTAAACTCATTCGCCTTGCAAAGAAGTTCAATCTGAACCTGAACCAACTGGAAACCATCTACTTCAAGTCTCTCCTCAACGAAGAAGATGAGCCAGCAATGAACTTAACAGAGTTTCGTGAAAAATACGGGAACTCTGTTCAACAATGGCTGATGCATGGCTTCCTTGCTAAAGGGAAAGTTAGCTTACTCTACGGAAAAGGCGGAATTGGTAAGACAAGACTCGCTTATGACTGGATTTATCACCTAGTAAAAGGAGAGTCTTGGAGCGGTTTTCCTGTCACAGCCAAAGAAAGAAAAGTGCTGCTGATTCAAACCGATGAATCCCAAACTGACACCTTAAAAGTAATTTATGACCGGGGCTTCACAGAAGGAATGCCCATCCACTATAAAACCCGTTGGGTAGTCGATCACATCCAGAAGCTAGACAAAGAACTAGAGAATCTACGCCCTGATTTAGTCGTCATTGATTCGCTCACATCGATCAGTGTCAATTCGCTCTACTCGGAAAACGATGTAGCTTACGCCCGTCCAGTCTTATTGCTAAAAGGATTGGCACAAAAATATGGTTGCCACATTATCCTGGTTCACCACGCTAACGGGGAAGGGAAGCCCAGAGGGACATCAGCTATTGTGAACGCCGTGTCTGATGTTATCTGCGTCAGCAATTCCGCCAACGATGTCAGGTCTGGATCGCTAGAGCGGTTATTAAAAATTGAAAAATCCCGCTCTCGTGCCCCAGCTATCTATGAAATGGTATTCAATCCCGAAGATAGCTCCTGGCTCTGTCTAGGCAACCAGGCAGACCTTGATGGCAGTCCAGATTTATCGATTAAAGATAAGATCGTCGGATTTCTTCAATCTCACCCCAACACAGTTTATGAAGCTAGCGAAATTCACGAAGCGCTCGGCGGACACCTGCATAGCACCCGCCGTTATGCTGCCGATTTAGCCAGGGACGGGATTATCAACAGCAAAAAACTGGAACGCCAGGGGCGTCCTAATGGGTATTGGATTTGTATCGAAGGCGACTTACCCGACTATACGCCACCGGATCGGGAAGCCAATGCCAAGGTTAAGGCAGAGTTAAGAGCAGCAGCAGTTAGTGATCGTGGTGAAGCCGACGATCACAAAGACGATCACAAAGACGATCACAAAACAAAACTAGACAGCAAAAGGGTTCTAGGAGTTAGTGATCGTCTGATCGTCAAAAACGCAAAATCGACCACTCAAGAAATAGATAAAAATTCCGAAAACAACGATCAGACGATCACTAACTCTTGGAAGCAAGACACCGCAGGCGATAGCGTTTCTGATCGTGTTAGTGATCGTGCTAGTGATCATCCGGTTAACGATCACTTACTCGCGTTCAATCTTGGCGACATGGTGGCAACGTCAGATCCCTACTCAACTCAGTACACTTGGCACGGCTGTATAGAAAATAGCCGTGGTAACGGAGAAGAGTGGTTGGTGCGCTGGGCAGAACGAAAGGGGAAGCCAGGGCGCGAAACTGACTGGTATTTCACCTCTGAATTGAGATTGATTGAAGAGTCACCGGTGGTTGCTTCCATCCATGAAAGTAGTGCGATCGCACCGGCTGATGAACCTGTCACCCCTACATCTAGTGGTGAAGAGAACGCGATCACTCCTCAAGCTCCACTAGAGTTGCACGAAGGCCAAAAGGTTTGTTGGGATGGGTACAACTGCGAGATTGTGAAGCTTTGGAAGCACAAAGCCAAAATTAGCGGTTATAACCCTAAAACAAAGGATTTTGTCGCCAAAACCGTACCAATCTCCGAACTAACAGAATATGTAGAGCCAGCAAGGAGAACTACCTGGAATGGCTAGCACACCACAATGGCTCGACACCGCCGCTGCGGCTGCTGTCCTTGGCATTTCCGCCAGGCAGCTCCGGAAGCTGCGGAAAGAAGGACTGTTCAAACTTGGCAAACATTATCGAATTCCCAGCGCCCCTGGTGCATCCCGACCGACTTACCAGTGGCACTGCGATCGCATCGCTGAAGTGCTAGGAACCCCGCTAGAAAAAAGGAATTGACAAATGCCAATGGATCGCCGCCTCTATCCGGCCAATTGGAATGCGATCGCCTTGCAAATCAAACAAGCTGCTAATTGGAACTGTCAAGAATGCGGCAGGGAATGCCGCCGCAAAGGGGAAACACTTTCGGAATTTTGCACGCGCAGGAATCAGCCCTGGGACGAAGTTGTGGAGCATCCCCAGAGATTCACCCTCACAGTGGCTCATTTGGATCATGTTCCCGCTAACTGCAACCCCTCCAACCTAAAAGCCCTCTGCTCAGGGTGTCACTGCCGCTACGACCTCAAAGCCATGCCACTAAAGAAGCGGCTCAAACGAGAACGACTCGGTCAGCTATCGCTACCAATTTAGGATCAATATGGAAAATATCCAGACTGTCACTGATGAATTTTTGTGCAATTTAGCAGAACACTACGTGCTGAAGAAATACGCTCCAGGTGAAATGATCTACTCATGGGAAGAGAGCCATGACACCACGAACCAGATTGCAGAAGACTATATAGATAGTTGCAAAGTTGTTAATGCAAAGGTAACAGAACGCAATGACGAAATTCAAGAATACGCAGTAGAAGTGACAACTGACATCATTATCATCACTGAAGGGAACAGCGACGATAATGAAGCTAAAAATCTTGAAAAAATTGTCATTCAGTGCGAGATTGCAGCGGATTTTTTGACAAAAGAATTGTTTGTTGAGAACGCTTATGAGGATGGATAAAAATTGTCGTGACACTGTCGCGACAATTGGTCAAAATGGTTCTCTAATTTTGGGGGTTTAGGGCGATCGCTTGGAACTTTTCCTAACTAAAAAATACTTTGACCTCAGTGAAGGACTTGATGAAGCAAAAAGGCTCTTGGCGCTTTTATCCATCAGTCACTATCACGTAAGGGTCAAACTGGTTTTCAGGTCAGATAAAGATGTTTGGGGTTTATACCTTAGTCAATTTGCTGTCGAAAAGCTTGTTGATTTAGCCCTAACACGGGAGCTTTTGGGCGATCGCTCCGCAGCATCAGCGCCTCAAACGCCTTCTGGTGGTGTTTATCTGTAATCCAATGGTGGTAAGTATCGGTATGGACCTGAACGCTGTGCCCCATTTGTTGAGCTGCCAGCGTCAGGTCGAGACCGAATTCTAAGGTTCGTACAGCCCAGCAGTGCCGCAGATCATAAAGCTTAAAACCGGGTAGCCGGGGGTTCAGGTATTTTGAGCAGGATTCCCCAATCCGAGTATTACTTCGGTCAAGGTCGATATTTGGCAGTCGTACCTGTTCGATTTCAAACTGATCGTGCCACTCAGGGTAGCAAGGCCACACGCGACGAGCGCCGGTTTTGCCACCCAAAACACTGATCACCTGCGAACCCGCTTTAATTTCGTTGTAGTCCAAATGGAAAGCTTCGTGGGGTCTTAATCCATAGGTTGCAATCACCCCACAGACCCACCGCCACGCTGGATTTTTAATGGCTGACCAAGTTTGGGCAATTTTAAGATCGTCTGGCAAGTCACGCGGAGAAACTCTCCGCGGCGAATATCTACCAGCGTAGGGGCGAAAATCGTAATCCAAGCCTGCGAACTTCGCTAGGGCATTCGCCACCATACACACCCGTTTTCTAGATTTACTGTCGGGTGTCGTCGCCAGTACCAAGGTTTTTAATAAATCAACGGACAGCAACTCATCTTGTGGCAGCTGTCGCAATACTTTTAAGTAATCTCCCTTCCAGGTTGATTCGCTTTTATCCGAGCGTCGCCGGCGGTGGAAATAATCAGCTTCAAAGCGTAAAGTCCAATCGGCTACGGTATTGGCATTCTCTCTCTCAGCTGAGGCTTTTAGGTATGGCTCCCAGCTAAATTCCTTGCAGTCCAATAGCGCCCCAATTTTTCGGGCTTCCTTCTCTGCTTCACTAAGGCCAGTGGGATTCGCGTGGATGCCCAAAGCCAGCCGCTGCTGATAAGGGATCTGCTTTGAGGAAGAAGACTTTGGCGGAAACGTCGCCCGAAGATAAAGTCGATTCCCTTTAATCTCAATCTTCGCTCCGACTTTCGCGGCTTTCAGTCGTCCGTTGGCTTGTGCTAGTTTTTCGATCACGCTTGCCTAAAATCCAGCCTAGTTTTTTAAGTATATTTAGGTCTATTTAAGTATGTTTGAGTATATTTCATCCATGCCACAAATACTAAAATCGCGTCATTGCAAGGTTTTTAAGGCTTGCGATGACGCGATTTCGTTGTGCTTTTCGGATACCCCCAGGGGAATTCGAATCCCCGTCGCCTCCGTGAAAGGGAGGTGTCCTAGGCCTCTAGACGATGGGGGCCTGCTCCGTTGCACTTTTATTAATTTAGCCAATTGAAAAGATTTTGTCAATACCTGAACGAAAAAAATTTCGCGGGAAGTAAGACAGGCAATTCGGAGCATTAGGGCATGGGGAGAGCGATCGCGTTAGCGTAGTGACTGGGTAAGCAGCGAGGGTATGCGGCGATAATTTGCCGCCCTGTAGCTGGGAGAGCGATCGCTTTGGACGTAATTTTAGTGAAAAGTCCGATCGCTTCAGCCAGAGCTGCTAGAACAATAGTAGTCTTTAATTTCTATCTCCTCACATTCCATGCTGACCCATCACCGCAGACCTGTCTGCCTATCACTTGTATCTACTGATATGCCGGTTTGGTCTACCATTGAAACCGCTGCTACCTTGTATCAGAAAGACCAGCAGCGTTTTCATCTACTGCTCACCGAACCAGAAATCCGGGATTGGGAACGTTCCGATGAAGCGTCTGATAGCGCCAAAGACCAACCGCCAGCAACTCCCCGACTTTTGTGGTTGGAAATTTCCCCTTCTAGGGTGATCATGACCATGCAGGGAAACGGCAAGTTGAGTTATCGCCACCTCTGGGAACGAGGCATTTATGGTCTCAGCCGCTATTGGTTGCATAGCGAGTCCTTAGCCGCGCATGGGCAGGTGCGTCTGCGAAACTTTACCAAAAGTTTGACCCTAGAGGGGCGTATGTTACCAGAGCATCTGCGGCTGGAATATGAATTATGGTCGGAGAAAGTCCAGTTGGGGAGCTATATCCTGAATCTGGAGATTCATCATTAGTCATTCGTCCTTAGTTGCGACTCCCCAACTAAGGACTGATGACTTCCAACCCTTAGAAAGTAAACGTTGTTCGGATAGTACCAATCACCAGATCGTCATTAGCCGCATTGTGATCGGGAGCGGTGAGCCAGATAATCCCTGGTGTGATCGCGATGTTATCCGTCACCTGGTACTGATAGAACGCTTCTAGGTGCAATGAGGTATCTGAATCCTGAATCCCTAACTGGCTAAGGCTATTAGCCCGATTTGTCACCTTTGGCTCCATGCCAACAATCACACCTGCCAAGTTGCCGGTTTTTCCCAAGTCAGGAAATGCCAACGTTAAAGCCCAGTTCCAGATGTTGGCATCTCCTAGCGCGATCGCCCTCGCCGCCGTGTAGCCAACCCAACCCCCAACAACAAACCGGGGACTAATTTGAAAAGAGGCTTCTACACCGTAGGAATTGCTAACCACTGGAAACCCTAACGGATTTAACTCATTATTAAGGTTGGCGTCATTGCTGCCAGTTTGCGGGTCATTTTTATAAGCGTGAACATAAGTCAATCCAATGCTGGCGCGATCGCTGGGTTTAAATAATACTTGCGCTAGTGCCCCGTAAGAACCATTGAACAATCCGTTTCCAGATTCTGGATTCTCCGCGTCACCGGCTAAATAGCCTAGGCTCAGTTCCAGTTTGTCGTTGAAAGCGTGCCGAATGCCAATACCCGCCCCTTCAACCAGGTAGTAAATGGAAGGACGGGTTCCGAAGCGCGATAAGGCACCGCTGCCACCGTCGCCATCCAGGTAAGGGTTGACGGTATTGGTAAAGTCTTCTGCGCCGCTGGCATTAGCAGCAACCACGACTTCTGTATTCTGACCGACGGGGAACTGGTAAAGCAGCTCATCAATCACGACATCACTGCTAGTATCGCCCGTAAAAAACAGGTCGCCTTCTGGGGTAAGGGTACGTTCGGAAAGCGAACCCAATCCTTCAGCTTGTAGTCGAGTTCTCAGGATGTCTCGACCTGTAAAGCTAGTTTCTAAGTTTAGGCGCGTCCGATGCCCAAAGATTGCCACATCATCGATCGGCTTACCATCAGCATTTTCCCCGGTTGCAACACCTGCAACCCCAAAAATCGCTTCTCCAGCAAGTTTGGTCGTGGTGGAAAATCCAATCAGTTTCAGTTCCGCAGTCCGCGCTGTTAGTTCATCGACTTTCCCGCGTAGCAAGGCAAGTTCAAGGGTATATTCTTCTTTTAAGCGCTCCAATATCACTAAGTCTTCTTTAGCAATGGCGTCTCCGTTCGCCACAGGCAGTACCAGGCCAATTTGGTTGAGGGCAAGATTTAGGGCAGCGGCGAATTCATAGCGGCTCAAGGCTCGATTGCCACGGAAGGTGCCATCGGGATAGCCAGCAATAGTTCCATATCGCTCTACTAAAGACCGCAGCGCCTCATACGCCCAGTCACCTGGTTGAACATCCTTTAGTTGGGAAACGTTAGTGACTTGGCTCATGGGGTCATCAACAGAGTCTTCCTGCGCCGAGTCTGGCTGAGTGTAGCCGTTGATTTGTTCTAAAACGCTGGATGATGACTTTGGGAGATCATCGACGGGCAGGACAACTTCCGGGGTGTCAACAGAAACAGGATTTTCTGGCGTTGTCGGAATTTCAGACGCGATCGCTTTCCCACCGACAACCAGGATTGCTCCTAAAACTGCTGAGCTTACCCACTGAGGATTCTTTAAGATTTTGCACATCTTTACTCTTCACACCACTTAAGCTTCTCCCCCATTCTTCATTGTCAGATGCTTTCTAACATGAAGAGAGAGAAGATTTGTTTTATTTCAGCCAGAGTGTTCCTTCGTTGAAATTTCAGTAGCGATCGCATCCGATGAAACAACCAGAATCATTGCGATCGCAAGCAGGATTCGCTGCTAAAACAAAGAGTAGAAGCACTACTCTATAAAATCACCATGACACCGAAAACAACGCGCCGTGCTTTCTTAGCCACTAGCATAGCTGTAGCAGGAGGAATTGTCGGCACTGCGGCGTTGAAAGCAAATCAGACGCCAGCGGAGTCATCCCAGTCGCCGCTAACAGGCACCATGCCAGAACGGGAATTGGGAAGTACTGGGGTGCGTCTCCCGATTCTCGGTTTGGGAGGTGCTGGTCAGACACCATTATCCTGGGAAAATTCGGAAGAGAAAGCGATCGCGCTCATTCAAAAAGCTTTAGATTTAGGAATTCGTCACTTTGATACAGGGGCAAGCTATGGCCCTAGCGAAGACTATCTAGGAAAGGTGCTACCTGCACATCGAAGTAAGTTGTTCCTGAGCAGTAAGACAGCTATCCGTGACCGAGATGGGGCTTGGCGAGAGCTGGAGCGCAGTCTCAAACGTCTGAATACAGATTACCTTGACTTATGGCAACTCCATCATGTCTCTTTTGAGCAAGAACTAGACGAAATTTTTGGGCGCAACGGTGCAATTCAGGCTTTGGAAGAGGCAAAACAGCAAAAGCTGGTGCGTTTCGTTGGCATCACTGGACACCACGAACCGACAATCATTGCTGAAGGCTTGCGCCGTTATGCCTTTGACACAACACTTATTCCCATAAATGCTGCGGATAAACACCATCCGCGCCCGTTTATTCCCGCAGTGCTACCAGTGGCGCAGGAGAAAAAGATGGGTGTGATTGCCATGAAGGTGCCAGCTTATGGGCGTCTATTTAAGCCGGGAGTGTTGGATGGAATGCATCAAGCGTTGGGCTACTCGCTGTCAGTTCCAGGTGTGCATTGTGCAGTCATCGCCGCTGAAAACCCTGCACAGTTAGAGTCAAATGTCCAGATAGCGCAGGCATTCCAACCACTTGCTGAGAGAGCGATCGCAGAAATTGAGCAACGCACTGCTGCTGCTTGGGAGGATAATACTTTCTTCCGCGCTTGGACTTGATTGTTTTAACCGCAAAGGACGCAGAAAAATTCGCCCTCACGACGATTACCGAACCTCACTATCGAAAAAACGGCGATGAAAGTCGCACGACGCCTTAATGCTATGTATGCACTGTCAAAACTAGGCAAGCAATTTTACTAACGTTTATCTTGATTTACTTATTGAGAATAATTGACAATAAATGAACAGAGTTTTATACTCTTCTGGAATTATTTACAAACTTTCCTCAATTGATCGGCGCGAACCGTCGATCGTGTCATGCCGAAGAACCCACTACTATTACTACAACAAGGAAAACCTTTGAGCCGCCGCAAACTGCTGGCACTCGGATTAGCAGGAGTCGGTGTGACTGGTGCAGCGTTAGCCGGAGGTAATGCTTTACGCTTGGCTTTACCCGGTCTCAATAAAAAACAAACGCAGCCCGTAAGAGTGCCACCAGTTGCGAGCGATATATCCGTCGATCCGAGTGGCGTCAACCCAATGACGGTGCTACGGGATTTTGATTATGGCACCATTAAGCAGGAAAATGGACGGAAAATCCGGGAATTTCGGATTGTTGCAGAGAATTCCATGCTACAGCTCAATAGTGCGGTTTCTTTTAACACCTGGACTTTCAACGAGCGCGTACCGGGGCCAACATTACGGGCAAAAGAAGGCGATCGCATTCGCGTTCTTTTCCTCAATCAAGGTGGACATTCCCACTCAATGCACTTTCATGGCTTCCACCGCTCTGAGATGGATGGAGTGCGTCCGGTGCGCCACGGAGCCGCGACAATTTATGAGTTTGATGCAGAACCGTTTGGCGTGCATCTGTACCACTGCCACACAGAGCCGGTGACGCGACATATTGGCAAAGGGCTGTACGGAATGTTTATCATTGACCCTCCAGAAAGCCGTCCACCTGCGGATGAAATGGTGCTGATGATGGCTGGGTATGACGTTGATGAGGATCGGAAAAATGAGCTGTATGCCTTTAATGGTCTGCCGGACTATTACATGATGCACCCGATCCAAATTTACCAAAATCAGCTGATTCGCCTATACGTTCTGAACATGATTGAGTTCGATGTAGCGGCGACGTTTCACCTGCACGCCAATATGTTTCAGGTGTATCGAACTGGACGAACTCTGACTCCTACAGAAGAAACAGATGTGATCACAATGGGTACCGCCGAACGGCATATCCTAGAATTTTCTTTCCGGTATCCGGGGAAATATATGTTTCATCCCCATCAAGACCAGATGGCAGAACACGGTTGTATGGGTCAGTTTGAAGTGATCGGCTCTGCTTAGTAGAACCTTTCGCAAAAAATAGTTGATATAGTTTTGCAACTACTAGATAATAAACCCCGGAATCTGAATTAAAAAAATGTCTCAAAACTCTTCAATGATGCCTTCTTTTTGGTCTTTATCTTTTACTGTCGCGATCGCTGGTTTAATCGCTCTCACTAGCTGTGGGAATGCTTCAACTACCAACAACACCGCGTCCCCAGCAGCGAGTCCCTCGACCGTAGCTTCCCCTACAAGTACCACAGAAACGGCTGCTCACAATCACAGTAGTGGGAAGCAAATCAACATTAACACGGCTATTCTCTCCGAATTAGACAAATTAGAAGCAAAATTAGGCATCCCAGCGCTGTCTAATAAAATTCAAGCAAGTCGTCCCTACGGTAGTCCTGAGGAATTAGTTACTAAAAAAGTAATTAGCCAGGAGCAATATGACCAAGTGAAAGACATGGTCACGATTCAGGATGTAGTGCTAACAGGGGAAGCCAAAGACGTTGATTATATGACCAAGTTGGGTTTGATGAAAGGTCATCTCTTGGTTGCCAGAGAACTGCTCGATCAACAAAAACCCGACCAAGCGGAACCTCACATTGGGCACCCGGTAGAAGAAATCTACGTGGATGTAGAAGACCAACTTAAAGAACGCAATGTCAAAGAATTTAAGACAACTTTGATTAGCCTGCAAGATTTAGTGAAGTCCAAACCCAAGGATGCCAGTGTGAAAACGAGTTTCACTCAATCCACAGAGGCTGTGGACGCGGCAATCCAGGCTTTACCTGAAACACAACGCCAGTCTCCAAAGTTTGTGCTACAGACGATCAACGGGTTGCTAGATGCGGCGAATGCAGAATATGGAGCCGCGATCGCTAACGGCAAAATCTCCGCCGCGATTGAATATCAAGACTCGCGGGGGTTTGTTAACTACGCCGACACTTTGTATAAAGGGATCGCCGATAAAATGGTTAAAGAAAATCCGGAAGCCCACAAAGCGATCGCAGACAGCATGACCCAATTGAAAACTGCTTGGCCCACCGCCATTCCCCCGGCGGCACCCGTCAAGACTCCGGAAGAGGTGAACCAGCTAATCAAGACCATTGAGAAGAACGCTCAAACTGCGATCGCAAAGAGTTAACCATCTACTACATCACCGAAAGCATGAAAGAGCTTGACCAAAAAAAGACCATTGACCTGCTAAACACCATCATGGAATTTGAGCTGGCAGGAGTGGTACGTTATACCCACTATTCCTTGATGGTAATTGGCCCCAATCGGATTCCGATTGTAGAGTTTTTCAAGTTGCAGGCAACCGAGTCTTTGACTCATGCCCAACAAGCAGGAGAAATTTTGACAGGTTTAGAGGGACATCCCAGTCTGCGGATTGCTCCCATAGAGGAAACCTATCAGCATTCGGTGCAGGACATCTTGCGGGAAAGCTTCAATCATGAAAAGAAAGCGCTAGACCTCTATAAAACCTTGCTGGAGACGGTTGCAGATGCCAGCATTTACTTGGAAGAATTTGCCCGCACGATGATTGGCACCGAAGAAATGCACACCATAGAAATCAAAAAGATGTTGCGCGACTTTAGCTAATGGGTAATGGGTCAGCAGGGTGTTGAGTTTTGAGTTTTGAGTTAGAAGAAAGTTCTGATAGTGCTTCTCGTTATGTGAGGTACATTCTCAAAACTAGAAAGCTTGAGCATCGTGAATTTTGGAGTCCCTCACTGGTGTAATAACTGCGATAATTCAAAACTCAAAACTCAGACGAGATAAATCGCATCTCTACAACTTTTCCCCGGCTCCCAATTCCCTACTACCAATTACCAATTGTTATGGATTTTAGTTCTGCGCTACCTACCTTTGCGATTACCCTCCGGGAAGGCGTTGAAGCTGCCCTAGTGGTAGGAATTGTGCTGGCTTGCTTAAAAAAAGCCAAGCAGAGTTCCCTGAACCCTTGGGTTTATGGAGGGGTTGGGGCTGGACTTGCCGCCAGTGCCTTAGTAGGCGTTCTGTTAGCCTGGATAGCTCAAGCTCTCTCGAAATCCAATCAACCGTTTGCACCCGTGCTGGAGCCACTTCTAGAAGGTGTATTCAGTGTAATCGCGATCGCAATGCTCAGCTGGATGCTCATCTGGATGACTCAGCAGGCACGATCGATGAAAGCATCTGTCGAAGGAGCCGTTACATCGGCTCTGAGGCAAGAAGGGGGTTCCGGTTGGGGGATTTTCAGCCTGATTTTCATCGCGGTTCTGCGAGAAGGTTTTGAAACTGTTCTGTTTATCCTTGCCAAATTCCAACAAGGTTTAATTCCCGCTTTGGGTGCTTTAGCAGGCTTAGGAGTTGCCGCTGGGATTGGCGTTGCTTTATTCAAGTGGGGAATTCGGATTAATATCCGCCTATTTTTCCAGGTAATGGGCGTTTTATTGATTTTAGTTGTTGCGGGTTTAGTCGTCTCCTCGTTGAGCCATTTTGACTCAGCAGTTGCTACCTTAGCTCAGATGGATCGGAAGTCAGAAGCTTTGTGTTTCTATTACGAACGGTTTGCTAAAAATCCCTCTTGTATTTTGGGACCAATGGTTTGGAATACGACCCAAATCTTTCCCGATGACAAGTTTCCTGGGCTACTTTTTAGCGCCTTGTTCGGATATACCGATAAGCTCTACGTTGTTCAAGCAATCAGTTACGTGCTGTTTTTGCTTACCATCGGGGGCATTTATTTCCGCAGTATTACTGGACGCACCAGTGTAGCAGCAGCAAATGGTAAATCGGCACAAAAACCGATTAGCTATCGGCAAGAATAGAGCCAGTTGTAAGATTCTAGAGATTGGTATAGAGGTAGTCAAAGAGAAACCCGTTTTCTGAGAAGAAAACGGGTTTCTCTTTGTTCGGATTGTTTTAGCGACATACCGATTGTCCCACCGCTTCAGGGTGACAGGAACAATACGCCCTATACAAAAATGAGCGATCGCCAGTTGCTAAGCACGAAAGTCTAGCCTTAGAAAAGAAATTGCTAACCTCTTTAGTCACATAAAGGTTAGCTTATCTCTCTTGCTCAACTCCGAAGTGCTTTGGCAGCAGGACAAAAGCATTAAACTCTGGCAGATGCACAGGAGAATTCTTAAGCACTACCTGTGAAGGCGACTTCTGGAAATTTTGCCTGAGCATCAGACATAGAACGGCGTTTGCCTTCTTCTTGCCAGTAGTTAATCACTTCTGTCGCTTTGTTGAGCAACGCGACGCGCTCTTGATCGGTAATCCAATGCTTAGCTTCCAACTCATTTTTTAGCTGTTCCCAAGCATCGTTCCGAGGCCAGAAAAAGTAAGATGTCAGAGGGCTGGTGCCTTTGCCTACTACTTGGTCAACTGCTAGTGCAACGTTCTCTTCCAGCCAGAGAACCTTTAAAATAAACCTCGACAATCACACCTCCAGGGAAGCCCCAGGCTTGTTGAATACTCTACAAACGACTATTTTACACCTAGGCGATCGTGGATAGCTATGTGTTTGCT
Source organism: Coleofasciculus sp. FACHB-1120 (assembly GCF_014698845.1). Taxonomy (NCBI): domain Bacteria; kingdom Bacillati; phylum Cyanobacteriota; class Cyanophyceae; order Coleofasciculales; family Coleofasciculaceae; genus Coleofasciculus; species Coleofasciculus sp. FACHB-1120. Next base: position 83,245 of record NZ_JACJTV010000024.1, read on the forward strand.
CATTGGATATTTTAATTGGGATTGGGAGGTGCTTTGCAGTGGTTCAAGAATCTAGTTGCCCAAGTTTAGTCGTTTTCGATATTGACGGTGTGGTGCGAGATGTTGGGGGATCTTACCGACGGGCGCTGGCTGATACTGTGGAGCAGTTTACTGAGGGTGCTTACCGACCAACTCCAGAGGAAATTGACCGGCTGAAGTTGGAAGGGATGTGGAATAACGATTGGGAGGCGTCCCAAGAGTTGGTATATCGTTACTTTGAAAGTTCTGGACAGAAAAGATCGCAACTGAGCCTTGATTATGACGTTTTGGTTGCTTTTTTCCAATCCCGATATCGAGGGCCAGATCCGCACCATTGGACGGGTTATATCTGTGATGAACCGCTGCTATTACAGCCGAGCTATCTAGAGCATCTGACAGCGGCTGGGATTCCGTGGGGATTTTTTAGTGGTGCTACTCGGGGATCGGCTAATTATGTTTTGGAGCAACGCCTGGGTTTAAAGTCGCCATTACTGATTGCGATGGAAGATGCTCCGGGTAAACCTGATCCGACAGGGCTGTTTGCGGCAGTACAAGCGTTGGAAAAAAGCTCTCCAATTCCCCCCTCAACCCCGGTTATTTATGTGGGAGATACGGTTGCTGATATTTACACGGTTGAAAAGGCGCGATCGCGTAGCGTCTCCAAAGGAGAATCGCTCCACCCTCACCGGCGTTGGATTGCAGTGGGAATTTTGCCACCCCACGTTCAGGAAACCCAGCAACAAAGGGATGCTTATGCAAATGCTCTCAAGGCTGCGGGTGCTGCTGCGGTTTTCAGCAATGTGCAGGAGTTGACACCTGTGCAAATTTTACAACTGGTTAATTCACCAGGATGAGCGCATCGTGTAGCAACGCCCGAATGGGTATTGCCTCATACCAATGGGTGAGCGGTTAAGGTGAGTTTAAATACACCTAGCAGGGCGAAGGGGAAGCGGGGCTGCCATCAGTAGATTGGAAGCGTAGAAACAACACTTCCCAGGAAAATTCATCATGCAATCCACCAATCAATTTGAAGCCATCACTCCTCAAGCCGCGGCTACCAATGCCATTAAAAAGCCAGTTTTGCGTAGAGGTTCCCGCGATCGCGCAGTGGCTGAACTACAACAACTCCTCGCTTATTGGGGCTATTATGCCACGCCTTTCGATGAACTATTTGACCTCCCCGTTGAAAATGCCGTGAAAGCTTTTCAGCACCGCGTCTTTCTAGTAGAAGATGGGATTGTTGGCGCTAAGACGTGGCAAGCTCTTTACTCTGGTGCCCCCGTTAATATGCCAGAACTAAAGCTGGGTAGCCGTGGCGAAGCCGTTAAAACCCTTCAGAAAGTCCTACAGTTGATTCCTGATGGTATCTTTGGGCCTATCACCCAGAATACTGTGAAAAGCTTCCAAAGCTCCCGTGGCTTGGTCGCAGATGGAATTGTCGCTTCGCGTACTTGGTTTGAGTTGAGCAAGCTACCTCACTAAGAAGTTGCCGAATTGGGATGTGGTGGCAATCCTTTTAACCCCCATCCCTAGCACCGAAGATGGAACTTTCAACCAGCGCGATCGCTCTATAAGTCTGAGAAATAAGTCTTAGGGCGATTCGCTGACGCGATCGCTGGGCTTCACACGCTGGTTGTTCGATCGGGAGTCTCAACTAATGCAGAGAATCGATAAATTTTTACTCAGAAGACAGCTTCTGACCGCAGAGAGTATGCGGAGCGGGTATTGCCATCTATATTAAGAAACAACCCGTAAAATTCTGCAATTACTGCCCATATTCAGCAGATGTGCAAAATTTCTTCCCATTCGTCTCTTATTTTTATGTTTTCTCCTCAAACTAGGACTTTCGTCGGTACGGTAGGCGCGCTCGCCACACTCATCGCTACGAGCTTTACAATTTCACCCACTAACATCAAGGCAAACGCCGCTCCCCTTGATGCTTCTGTTGCAGTAGCGAACCTAAACGCTTGGGAAAACGCTCAGCTAGAACGCACCCTCCGAGGGCATTCAAATTGGGTAAATGCTGTCGCCATCAGTCCCGATGGAACAACTTTAGCCAGTGGCAGTTCTGACAACACGATTAAACTTTGGGATCTTTCCAGCGGACAAGAAATTGGCACCCTTACGGGGCATTTCAAACCGATTTTTACAATTGCATATAGCCCCAATGGGCAGCTTCTCGCCAGTGGATCTCATGATAATACAATCAAAATTTGGAATCTTTCTACAGGGCAAGTAATTCGCACTCTCAGGGGGCATTCTAGCTCAGTTGATTCGGTCGTTTTTAGCCCCGACGGGCAGTTTATTGCCAGTGGGGGTAAGGACGACACGATCAAGATTTGGAATCTAACCTCCGGCGAACAAATCTTAAGCCTAACGGGGCATTCTAATGGGATTGATGTTGTTGCCTTCACTCCAGATGGGCAGACCCTCGTGAGTGGTTCTGAGGACAAAACGATTAAAGTTTGGAACCTATCCACAGGTCAACTAATCCGCACCCTCAGAAAACATTCAAATGCGGTTCATTCCTTGGCAATCACCCCAGATGGACAGACGCTTATAAGTGGGGGTTTTGACAAAATCATTTACCTTTGGGATATGACTACAGGTCAGCTCAAGGGTCGCCTTAGAGGGCATGCAGACATGGTTTATGCAGTTGCTATTAGTTCGGATGGACAGTTTCTCGCCAGTGGGAGCGAGGATAGAACCATTAAAATTTGGAGCCTGAAAACTGGGAAACAAATTACAACCCTCACGGGTGATTCTAGCGCAATTTATTCCCTCTCCATTAGCCCTGATAGACAGACGATTGCAACGGGTAGTTATGACAAAAATGTGAGAATTTGGCGGACACAGGGACTTTAATTGAATAGCCCTGAACTTTAGTCCAAACTTTAGCTCTAAACTAAAGTTTGGACTAAAAGCTTAAACTCGTTGAAACGGTTTAAAGCTCACTCGCTAAGCCTTATCTTGACATACCTTCTCACCGTGGAATTTATTTCCAGGCTCCTTATGTCAGTGCCATTCACTTTAAATCTATATTCAGAAAAAGGAATCTTTCCTCCCAATCTCCTCACCGAAAAGCAGGGAGCAGAGATGAGAGTAAACTGTACTGCTTCTAAATGAGAATTACGATAAATTTCACTCGTTGACGTGCATCTTGAATCGCCACACTTGAGAGACCTACGCCCAAATAAAAAAGCTTAAGCATTTATGCTTAAGCTTTTTTAAGTTAAATACGAGTAACTGAAACTAATTAAGCTTACAAATTACTCCGCCCTTTGTGAATCAACTTTTGCAAGGACGCATTCAAAGGGTTCAGCTTCTAAAACTTAGTAGCGGCGAGAAAAGCTGTTGTTTCCGCGACCACCACCACCAGATGGGCCTCTATCTTCTTTGGGCTTCGCCTTGTTAACTTTCAAGTCGCGACCCATCCATTCAGCGCCATCAAGCGCTTCAATGGCAGCTGTTTCTTCAGCTTCACTACCCATTTCAACAAAACCAAAGCCGCGTAGACGACCTGTTTCCCGATCGGTGGGTAACTGGACGCGTTTTACAGAACCATATTCTGCAAAAACTCCAGTGAGGTCTTCTTGCGTAACTTCGTAGGATAGATTGCCTACATAAATAGACATAGATTGTCTCCAAAATCAGAGGGGTGTAGAGATTTGAATTTCGGAGAGAAGCCTGTCAAGACCAAAAGGAAAACACCTATCAATACTATAAACAAACACTGCAACCGAATTTATTCTCACCTATTAAGGTAGCACAAGGGATTCTGAAATGGGACATTTGGCATCTAAGTTTTCCCACAAAATCTCCAAACTTTCACTGAGCATGACTTATAGCCCACATTCCGCGGGTTTCAAACCAGTAGGTAGTATTTCTGGCAAGCCGCCCCCAGGAAGCGGAGAATGCGCTGCCGTTCTTCGGTCAAATTGACCACTTGATGGAGGTGGTGCATCTCT